>JBLHNE010000017.1:0-14677 GCA_047619265.1 Rickettsiales bacterium
TTCATATTTTCCAGCAGATTTATCGCAAACATATTTAACCCAGTTTATGAGGCTTTCTGAAGTTTGTTCGTCGTTAAATCTGATATTAAAATTAGCTTTAACATCTTCTGGAACCACGTTTCCGCCCACATTAGAAGTTTCAATATTAGTTACTTCTAAATTTGAAGGGTCAAAAAATTCATTTCCAGAATCTAATTTGTAGTCTGTGAGTATTTTTAAAACGTTAATAATCGTGGTATTAGGATTATTAAAATTTTCTGGGTAAGCGATATGACCTTGTTTGCCGATAATTTTTAGCTCAAAACTCACACTTCCTCTTCTACCAACTTTAATCATTTCACCAAGTTTGGTTGGATTTGTTGGTTCGCCAACAAGGCAAGCAGAAATTGGCATGTCATTTTTTGCAAGCCACTGAAGCATTTTCTTCGTTCCGTTAACTCCATCAGCTTCTTCGTCGCCAGTAATTAAAAGACCAATTCCAAAATCAGCTCTTGGGTATTGTCTAATAAAACTAGCTGCCGCCATAATAAAAGCAGCAATGGCTGGCTTCATATCAACCGCTCCTCTTCCGAATAAAACACCATCAACAATTTTTGCTTCAAATGGAGGATGAGTCCATAATTTTTCATCGCCTTCTGGCACAATATCGGTATGTCCGGCAAAATAAAAAATATTCTTTGATTCTTTTGGATTGTAGATGGAGTGAAGATTTATGACCGGATATGAGCCGTCGCCGTCGAAACCAAGAATGTCGTTTTTAAAACCAAAATTAGTCAAAACACTGGCCAAAAATTCTAGGATAGGAAGATTTGCTCCGCTTGGAGAATTTTGCTTAATAAGTTCTTGTGAAAGCTTGACTGAATCTAAATGCATTTAATTTATGTCTTGAAAGTTTTTAAGGGAAGTTGAAAATCCTTGTTTTTAATTTTGTTTCTGTCTTACCGCGCTTTAATAAACAAAAACAACAGATCCGCAATCTAAACTTCAACCCCAATAAAATCAATGTTAGATATTAAATGGATTAGAGAAAATCCTGAAGATTTCAACCAAGCCATGAAAAATCTTGGTCAAGAAATCAAATCTGAGAAAATTCTTAAAATAGATGAAGATAAGCGCCAAATAACTACTCAAATTCAAGAATTACAAAGTAAAAAAAATGCTATTGCTGGAGAAGTTGCTAAATTAAAAAGAAGCGGCGTAAATGCTGATGAATTGATGGAGAATTCTAAATCTATTAGTTTGAAACTTAAAAATTTAGAAGAGAATTCTAATGATCAATTAAGCGATATTTTACTTCAAATTCCCAATATTCCTTCAAAAGAAGCTCCAATCGGAAAAGACGAAAGCGATAATGTTGAAGTTGAAAAATGGGGAGAAATTCCAACTTTTGATTTCACTCCCAAGCAGCATTTTGAAGTTGGTGAAAATATTGGATTATTAGATTTTGAGCAATCTTCTTTAATGTCTGGATCTCGTTTTTCAACGCTCAGCGGTGGTTTGGCAAAATTAGAAAGAGCTTTATCGAATTTTATGCTCGATGTTGCTGGAGAATTTGGTTATCAAGAAATGTCGCCACCAAATTTGGTTAAAACTGAAGCCATGCTGCGTTCTGGTCAATTGCCAAAATTTGCTGAAGAAGCCTTTAAAACCACTAATGATTATTGGCTAATTCCAACCGCGGAAGTTTCTTTGGTTAATTTAGTTGCTAAAAAAACTTTTAAAGAGGAAGAATTACCACTACGATTTACGGCGTATACTCCTTGTTTTAGAAGCGAAGCTGGAGCTGCAGGAAAAGACACCAGAGGAATGATTCGCCAGCATCAATTCAAAAAAGTTGAGCTAGTAGCAATTACAACTCAAGAACAATCGGAAGCTGAGCATCAAAAAATTGTTGCTATTGCCTGTGAAATTTTACGCCGCTTAAAATTACCATATCGCAAGGTTCTACTTTGCACTGGAGATATGGGTTTTTGCTCAACAAAAACTTATGATTTAGAAGTTTGGATGGCTGGGCAAAATAAATATCGCGAAATTTCTAGCTGTTCTAATTGCGGAGATTTTCAAGCTCGCAGATTAGAGGCAAAATATAAAACTCCAACATCTAAAAAACCATTATTGGTTCACACCTTAAATGGATCTGCGCTTGCAGTTGGCAGAACGATTGTGGCAATTTTGGAAAATTATCAAAATCAAGATGGATCAGTTAATGTTCCGGAAGTTTTAAAAAACTATATGTCTGGAATAGAAAAAATCACAAAATCAATCTTGTAAAATAATAATTTACATTTATTATGCCCCGCTTTCGTAATTCCCTAAGAGCAAATCTTTAGAGGAATCTAAATTTACCAATAATTTTTTAAAAAATGGCCAATACTAGCTCAGCAAAAAAAGCTTTAAGATCAAGCAAAGCAAAAGAAATCGTTAATAAAGCAAGAAAAAGCAGAATCAGAACTTTTATCAAAAAAGTTGAAGAACTAGTCAAAAAAAACGATGAAGTAAATGCAAGAATTGCATTCAAAGAATTAGAGCCAGAGCTTATGAAAGGGGTTACTAAGAATGTATTCAAACTTGGAACTGCATCTCGTAAATTAAGTAGACTTGGCGCAGCAATTCGCAAAATTAAAGATGCTAAACCAGTTGAAGAAAAAGCAGCTAAACCTAAAGCCGCCAAAGCTAAAACTGCACCAAAAAAATCAAAAGCTTCTAAATAAAACTTCTAAAAAATGTCTAAAAAATTCTCACGGAAATCAATTTTGTCAAACTTTTTAGTTGGCACTAAAATTGGTTTCATGAGAATTCATAAAGTAGCTTTATTTATCTCCCTATTTCTTACGCTCTCTTCAATCATCCTAGTTGCAAATCGCGGCTTTAATCTTGGCATAGATTTTTCTGGAGGAATATTAATCGAAGTTAAATTCCAAGAAAATGTCGAACTTCCAAAATTAAGAAATCTTCTTGATAATCGCGATCTTGGAGAAGTTACTTTGCAAAATTTTGACGCTCAAAACTTTATGATTAAAGTTGCGCAAGATACAAATGTCGATCAAGCATCAAAAATAAAACAAATTAAAGAAATTATCGGCAACAACTTCTCTAACGTTGAATATCGCAAAGTTGATTTTGTTGGACCACAGATTGGTAAAGAATTAATCACAAAAGGCATAATGGCATTAATTTTGTCCTTCGCTGCAATAATGATCTATATCTGGATTCGTTTTGATTGGCAATTTGGAGTCGGGGCAATAATTTCCCTCATCCACGATACTACAATGATTTTAGGGCTATTTGCTATCACAGGTCTAGAATTCAATTCAACCTCAATTGCCGCCATTCTTACTATCATTGGTTACTCTATTAATGACTCAGTGGTAATTTATGATCGTATTCGTGAAAATTTACATAAATTCAAAAAAGCAAACTTATCTGATCTAATTGATTTAAGTTTGAATTCAACCTTAAGTAGAACTGTTCTAACTTCTGGAGCTACACTAGTTTCTCTAGCTGCATTAATTATATTTGGCGGAGAAGCTTTAAGAAGCTTTAGTATTGCAGTATTTTTTGGAATTATAATCGGAACTTATTCTTCAATTTATATTTCTGCGCCAATATTGCTTTATCTCGATCCAAGAAAGAAAAAATTACCTGTTTCTCAATAATTAATTTTTTACGAAAAAAATATTTGAGCTTAATTTTATTATTAGGTAACTCATTTATTTTTCAGAACACTACCATTATCGGCACCCCTCATTGTGGGGAACCTTGGCAATTATTACGAGGTGTAATAATTACTAAAAACCGATTAAAAACCGATTGACAAGCTATTATGTTTGTCTATATTTTGCGCCTTCATTTATTACTTATAAAAACATTAGACTTTAAAAATGACTAAAAGACTTAACGCTAAGAAAAAAATCAGCAGAAAATTAGGTGTAAACCTATGGGGTGATCCAAAAGGTCCTTTTTTGAAAAGAAATTTTAAACCAGGTCAGCATGGCGCTAACACAAGAACTAGAAGCACCGACTACGGAACTCAGCTTAAAGCAAAACAAAGACTAAAATTTTACTACGGAAACATCTCTGAAAAACAATTCAGAAACATGTTTGAGCTTGCTTCAAAAATAAAAGGCGACACTAGTGAAAATTTCATCGCAATGCTTGAAAGCAGATTAGACGCTGTTGTATATCGTGCTAATTTCGTTCCTTCAGTTTTTGCTGCTAGACAATTTGTTAACCATAAACATGTTACAGTTAATGGTAATGTTGTTAACATTCCATCCTACCGCTTAAAAGTTGGCGATGTTGTTCAAGTTAGAGATAAATCTAGCGAGTTAACTATCGTTCTTGATTCTTTGCAAAAAAAAGAAAGAGATATTCCAGTCTACTTGGATTTGAATTCTGATGAAAAATCAATCAAACTAATAGCAAGACCATCATTCGCTGATGTTCCATATCCTTCTGAAATGGAACCTCATCTAATTACTGAATTTTACTCAAGATAATTACTGAGTTTCATTCAAGATAATAAGATTAAGTCAAAATATATTTATAAAAAAAACCTCCGAAAGTTTTAAACTTTCGGAGGTTTTTTTTATGTAACATTTTTTGGAATAATTTGTCGAAATATTAAATCTAATAAAGATTAGTTTCTCACTAAAATTAAGGATTTGGTCGTAGCTTTGGGTCACTACTAGCAATATGAACCTAAGGGAGCAAAAGATTGGGTTCTTTGCTCTTTTGGGGTTCTATATTATTACTAGCAGTTGCAAACTTTGGGACGGAGCGGAGTTGATTGCAAAATTAATTACTATCTAATCCATTATTTAAACAATTTATCAAAGAATCCTTCCGCCTTACCGCCTGATTCGCTGCCTATAGTTTTATCTAATTGCTCAAATAAAGATTTTTGATCAGCAGTTAATTTTTTTGGAGTTTCAACAAAAATTTTAACATACATATCTGCACGTCTGCCGCCACTATTAATAATAGTCATTCCTTTATTTTTTAAGCGGAACTGATCATTTGTAGAGGTTCCTTCAGGAATAGTTAATTTTGCTGCAATACCGTCAATTGTTGGCACTTCAACCGAACCACCAAGAGCGGCAGTAGTTATTTTTATCGGAACATCACAAAAAATATCATCACCTTTGCGATCGAAAAATTTATGATTTTTAACTGAAATAAAGACATATAGATCTCCAGTTGATCCGCCTCTAGCTCCAGCTTCTCCTTCTCCAGAAAGCCTGATTCTGTTGCCATCTTCAACGCCGGCAGGAATTTTTACTGATAAAGTTTTCTCTTTATCAATCCTTCCTTGTCCACCGCAAGTTTTACATTTGTTTTTGATAATTTGACCAATTCCACCACAAGATGTGCAAGCTCTTTCGACAATGAAGAAACCTTGCTGAGCGCGAACTTTTCCAGATCCAGAGCAAGTTCCACAATTTTCTGGTTTACTACCGCCAGCAGCGCCAGATCCTTTGCAGGGAGCGCAAGAACTAGCAACACTAAAACTAACTTTTTTGGTAAGACCAGAAAAGGCTTCTTCCAAAGTTATATCTAAATTATATCTGATATCGGAACCGCGAATTGCTGAAGAGCGTTTTCTGCTTCTTCCTCCGTCACCAAAAATATCTCCAAAAGAACTGAAAATATCGCTAAAATCATTAAATCCACCTTGGCCCTGACTTTGGCCTTGACCAAAACCACCACGACCTCCAGCGCCTTGATCAAAAGCTCCGTGACCATATTGGTCGTAAGCAGCTCTTTTTTGATCATCTTTTAAAATTTCATAAGCTTCTGCAACTTCTTTGAATTTTGTCTCTGCTTTTTTGTCTCCCGGATTGCGATCGGGGTGATATTGCATCGCCATTTTGCGGTATGCAGCTTTAATATCTTTATCGCTAGATGATTTTGAAACGCCTAATGTTTGGTAGAAATCTTGTTTTGCCATGATTTATGAATGAAAAATTGCCACCTTAAAATTAAATTCAAGGTGGCAATTAGATAGATTAAGTAAGAATTACAATTTGTCAGAATTTTTTGCTAAATAAGAAGCAACACCACTAGCGTCGGCTTTCATTCCTTCTGAACCTTTGTTCCAGCCAGCTGGACAAACTTCACCATGAGCTTCGAAAAATTGTAAAGAATCAACCATTCTTATGGCTTCGTCGATGTTTCTTCCAAGCGGTAAATCATTAACGACTTGATGACGAACAACACCTTTTGAATCGATCAAGAAAGTTCCGCGAAGAGCAACAGCTTCATTAATCAAAACATCGTAATCTCGAGCGATTTGCTTGGTTAAATCAGCAACCATTGGAAATTGAACTTGTCCAATTCCGCCATCGTTGATTGCGGTATTTTTCCAAGCGATGTGAGAGAAGTGAGAATCAACTGAAACAGCGATAACTTCAACGCCACGATCTTTGAATTCTTGCAAACGATTGTTAAATGCAATAATTTCAGATGGGCAAACGAAAGTAAAATCAAGTGGGTAGAAAAATAATACCCCGATTTTCCCTTTCAAATGAGTGTGTAAGTTAAATTTATCATTAACTTGATTATCAGCTAATACTGCAGCTGCAGTAAAATCTGGAGCGGTTTTTCCAACTAAAACAGACATATTATTTTTAATTTTTGAGGTTTAATAAAGCAGAAAAGTGAAGTGTGGATAATGTAGTTTCGGGGTGCGAAAAATCAACCCAATAAATTCCATATTTTACTTAAATATTTTCTATATTTATGCTTGCAAAAAGAGTTTCTCAAAACTACCTTATTTCACAACATCTTGTGCCAGAATTTAGGTTTTACCACTAGATGTAGTATTTCTCCCCAATCATAGCTCATAATTATTAACTAAATAGCTCACTAAACATGTCTCTACTTGATTCCAAACCGGTCTACAAACCTTTTCACTATCCTTGGGCATACGATGCTTGGTTAAAACAACAACAAATTCACTGGCTTCCGGAAGAAGTTCCTTTAGCTGACGATGTTCGCGATTGGAAACATAACATTACAGCTGGTGAAAAAAATCTATTAACGCAAATTTTCCGCTTTTTTACTCAAGCAGATATCGAAGTGAATAATTGTTATATGAAACATTATGCGCAAGTGTTTCAGCCCACTGAAGTTCAAATGATGTTGGCGGCTTTTTCTAATATGGAGACTGTTCATATTGCCGCTTATTCTCATTTGCTCGACACTATCGGAATGGACGAGACCGAATATAGTGCCTTCATGAAATATAAAGAGATGAAGGATAAATATGATTACATGCACAAATTTGGTGTTAAAACCAAAAAAGACATTGCTACAACTCTAGCAGTTTTTGGCGCTTTTACAGAAGGTCTACAACTTTTTGCATCTTTTGCGATTTTGCTCAATTTCCAAAGATTTGGAAAAATGAAAGGAATGGGTCAAATTGTCACTTGGTCGGTTCGTGATGAATCTTTGCACACTGAATCAATCATTAAACTATTTAGGACTTTCGTACAAGAAAATCCAGAAGTTTGGGACGAAGAGCTACGTGGAAACCTTTATGAAGCCTGCGCAACTATTGTGCATTTCGAAGATGCATTTATTGATCTGGCCTTTGAAATGGGCAATATTGAAGGATTAACACCAAGAGAAGTGAAGCGCTATATTCGTTATATTGCCGATCGCAGATTGAATCAATTAGGACTTAAAGACATCTACATGATTGATGCTAATCCGCTTCCTTGGCTTGATGAAATTTTAAATGGTGTTGAGCATACCAATTTCTTTGAAAATCGCGTTACTGAATATAGTAAAGCCAGCACAACAGGAACATGGGAAGACGTTTTTGCTGATATCGACGAAGAGAAAAAAGAAATGCTTAACGTTTAGAGATGTTTCTAATCTGCTATAATACTAAACTCTAAATATTATTCGAGGAACCTATAAATATATAATTTCTAGCCTTTTTAGGTTTTTATTAGGAAATATTATTCGATAATATTTAGTTTTAAATTAAGAATAACAAAAAAACCAAATTTGTAGAGATTAGGCATCTTCTATCAAACATTCATTAAGCTTTATGGTTGACGAACTTCTAAGTTCAAGATCTTCCCATTTTGGTTTATTGTTAGTGAATATGTTTAATGCCAAATCCCATCTTTAATAGCACATTTATGCTGCATCTTTTTGGTCTAAAATCGGAAAGAAAAACCTTTTGTACATCAAGTTACGGGCGGTTTTTATTTCCGATTTTATCCTCAAAAATATTTTGCCTAAATATTTTATTAAAGATTTAATTTGGTATAGTTGAACAATTATCAAAATATAATTTATTAACTGTTTGGTTTGAAGGTTTTATTGGTTAGGAAATATTTATGATTGTCTCCAAAAAATCCTTAACCTGCTTTTTTCTCTGACATAATCTAGTAAATCATTGAAATCATTAATCTCTATTTGACATTGGTGGTTTTTATGATTTGCAGATCATGTTAAATAGTAAAATTCTTTCAAAATAATTTTGAATTTTATAAAACGATAATTACCATATGCGCCCTTAGTAAAACCCCTTAAAAATACCTTTAATTTTCTCCAAAATGGATCCGATTTTTCTTGATTATCTATTCAGTGTTTTAACTATTATTGGGAAAATCCTTTTAGTTGTTTTGCCTTTGGTTGGTGGCGTTGCCTATCTAACCTTAATGGAAAGAAGAGTCATTGCCGCTATGCAGCTCCGTAAAGGTCCTAATGTTGTTGGTGCTTTCGGACTTCTACAACCTCTTGCTGACGGCTTAAAGCTCATGCTTAAAGAAGTTATTTTGCCAGCAAAAGCTAATAAAATTCTTTTTCTTTTAGCTCCTTTCATAACCTTCCTACTTGCTTTGGTTGCTTGGGCGGTAATTCCATTTAGCGAAACTTGGGTTATTGCTGACATTAATGTTGGTGTGGCATATTTGCTGGCAACTTCTTCTCTCGGAGTCTATGGCATCATTATTGCCGGCTGGGCATCAAATTCTAAATATGCATTTTTGGGAGCAATACGTTCTTCTGCGCAAATGATTTCATATGAAGTTTCAATTGGCCTGATCATTATCACAGTTGTTTTGTGTGTTGGTTCACTTAATTTGACCGATATTGTTTTAGCTCAGAAAAATTATTGGTTCGCCTTGCCATTATTTCCAATGTTTATCATTTTCTTTATTTCCACTCTTGCTGAAACTAATCGTTTACCATTCGATCTTCCTGAAGCAGAATCTGAACTAGTTGCTGGATATAACGTTGAATATAGCTCAATGCCATTTTCAATGTTCTTCCTTGGTGAATATGCTAATATGATTTTGATGTCTGCCACGACTACAATTTTGTTTTTGGGCGGCTGGCTTCCTCCTTTTGATAATGCATTTTTCAACTTTATTCCTGGTGTGATTTGGTTTATTTTAAAAATCGTTTTCTTGCTTTTCTGTTTCATTTGGGTTAGAGCTACTTTGCCTCGCTATCGCTACGATCAATTAATGCGTCTTGGTTGGAAAGTATTTTTACCAATCTCATTAATTTGGGTTGTTGGAGTTTCTGCTTACGTCGTTTATTTTTCATAAAAATAAAATGCTTAAAAAAATTACTATTAAAATCATTAAATTAGCCTCAATATTTGGATTGAAGGAAATTGTCTGCAGCATGGCTTTGACATTAAAATATATGTTTAAGCCAAAAGTGACTATTAATTATCCTTTTGAAAAAGGACCTATTTCTCCAAGATTTCGTGGTGAACACGCACTTCGTCGCTATCCAAATGGCGAAGAAAGATGTATTGCTTGTAAATTATGTGAGGCAGTTTGCCCGGCTCAGGCTATTAAAATTGAAGCTGAAGAGCGTGAAGATGGAAGTCGCAGAACAACAGTTTACGACATTGATATGCTTAAATGTATTTATTGCGGATTATGTCAAGAAGCTTGCCCAGTTGATGCAATTGTCGAAGGTCCAAATTTTGAATTTGCCACTGAAAATCGCGAAGAACTTTATTATGATAAAGAAAAGCTTCTAGCTAATGGAGACAGATGGGAATATGCACTTAAAAAGAATATTGAAGCAGATGTTGAAAATAGATAGTGCTAGGAATTATGAAAATAGTTACTAATTACCAACCCCAATTAAATTACTTGTGATAGCAGATATTTTATTTTACTTACTTTCTAGCGTTTTAATTATTTCAGCACTTGTTGTTGTTGGTACTAGAAATACGATTTATTCAGTAATGTTTTTGATTCTAGCTTTCTTCAACGCGGCTGGACTTTTTATTCTGCTTGGAGCGGAGTTTTTGGCAATGCTTTTGGTTATTGTTTATGTTGGCGCAATTGCAGTCTTATTCTTGTTTGTGGTGATGATGCTTAATGTCGATGATGGAGAGAAAGTTAAACAAGGTTTTAATAAATATAAATGGCTGGTTTTTTTGGTTGCTACAATTCTATTCGTTGAAATTGGTCTTATTTTGGATCATTCAACTACTCTTTTTGGTAGTAATGTAGTTACTTCTTTAGCAATTGATCCATCTATTTCTAATACTGCGGCGATTGGAAATGTGCTATATACTCAATTTATTTTTCCGTTTCAATTGTCTGGAATGGTTCTGTTTGTTGCTATGATCGGAGCAATTGTTTTAACTCTTCGCGATCAAAGTCGCTTTATGAGAAAACAAGTTATTAGTAATCAGGTGAATCGAGAAAAATCTGATGCTGTTAAAGTTGTAAAAGTTGAATCTGGAAAAGGAATTGATTTATAGTTTCAATATTCCTAGCAATATTTTTCTGGAATTTCTGGCGGCTCTATAATTAAAAAACTCGCCACATATTAATATGTGGCGAGTTTTTTAATGATTATGGATTCCTTCAAGGATCTTTTGAAGTTTAAATTATTAAGTGAGTTTTATTGGGATTTAAAAATACTAATAGATTTTTAATTCTTGCCTCTATTAAAGAATCTTGCTAAATCGCGAATGTGGGAAACGGTTTGGATGTTAGTATTTTTTAGATTTTCTTTTAAACTCTTCCAGCTTTTTAATTTCTCTATTCCCTTGGGAACAATAATATTTTCGAAACCAAGTTTTGCTGCCTCTTTTAAGCGAATATCTATTCCTGAAACCATTCTAACTTCACCACTTAAACCGAGTTCACCAATTACTGCGCAATTATTTGGCAATGGAATATCTTTGGCGGAAGAAATTAATGCCGCCGCGACTGCCAAATCTGCCCCCGGTTCGTTAATTTTTAAACCGCCTGCAATATTTAAATATACCTCTTTATCGCTGAGCGAAAGACCAAAACGAGCGCTTAAAACAGCAATAATCATCGATAATCGATTTGAATCCCAACCAACAACGGCACGTCTTGGTGTAGGCATAAAAGATGGCGCAATTAAGGCTTGAACTTCAACTAAAATTGGCCTTGTTCCTTCCATTCCTGCAAAAACTGCTGCGCCAGAAATATTTGATGTTCGGCTGGATAAAAATAATTCACTAGGATTTAAAACTTCCGATAAACCAATATCGTTCATTTCAAAAACTCCGATTTCATTTGCCGCTCCAAAGCGGTTTTTAATTGAGCGTAGAATTCTGAATTGATGGCCACGCTCACCTTCAAAATAAAGTACTGTGTCTACTAAATGCTCTAAAACTTTTGGTCCAGCAATTTGGCCATCTTTGGTAACGTGGCTGACAATAATTAGAATAATATTTTTACGCTTAGCAAGCATTGTTAGTTCTCCGGCGGATGCTCTAACTTGAGAAACCGTTCCTGGGGCAGAAGCTAAATCTTCAATATACATGGTTTGAATTGAGTCAATAACTACTGCAGTTGGAGTTTCTTTATTGTTTAGAGTTTTGAGAATATCTAAAACATTGGTAGTTGAAGCTAGCTTGACGCCAGATTTTTCTAGACCCAATCTTTTGGCGCGAAGACGAACCTGATCGACAGATTCTTCGCCAGATATGTAGTAGATGTCGTTTCCTAGATTACTTAGTGATGCTGCCGCTTGCAAAAGAAGGGTCGATTTGCCAATTCCTGGATCTCCACCAATTAGAACTGCAGAGCCTTTAACTAAACCACCACCTAAAACACGATCAAGTTCAGAAATTCCAACTTGAATGCGTGGAACGTCGACTCCCACCACATCAAGTCCGGCCATTTCGATTTTATTGCCTTTTTCTTTAGTTCCTTTGGAGTTGGTTAAGATGTTTGTGGTTAGATTTCCGCCTTCTTTGACAAGTCCACCGGTTTCATATTCTTCAAGAAGGGAGTTCCAAGCTCCACAATCTGGACATTTTCCAGACCATTTGTTGTGGATTGTTCCGCATTCTTG
Organism: Rickettsiales bacterium; assembly: GCA_047619265.1. Taxonomy (GTDB): domain Bacteria; phylum Pseudomonadota; class Alphaproteobacteria; order Rickettsiales; family UBA1997; genus JAJTCH01. The sequence continues at coordinate 12,328 of JBLHNE010000017.1, forward strand.
GCAAGAATAGTTGGGTCTTGGTGCCATGGAGTTTTTAATTATTAGTGGATTTAAGAATCTCAATTAGCTTAACTGACCTAGCATCGGCATCGATAATTTTAAAAGTTATTTTTTCATTTGGGCTGTATGTTTCTCCAATTTCAGGAACTTTTTTAAACACTGCGAACATTAATCCTCCAGCAGTATCGAAATCGCTATCGATATCGTCTATTGATAGGTAATCTCCAATAAAGTCGGTGATTTTATCAATTTCAACTCTGCCTCCAACTTGAAGAATATGTTCGTTGATGTTTGTGAATCTTAGGTAAATATTATCATCAGGAATGTCATGCTCGTCTTCAATTTCTCCGACAATTTCTTCCATAATATCTTCAATTGAAACAAGGCCATCAGTTCCGCCATATTCATCAAGTACAATGGCTATGTGAACTCTTAAGGCGCGCATTTTTAAAAGTAGGTCAATAATTCTCATTGAATGAGGAACATATAAAGCCTTACGAATAACGTTGTGGATTTTAAAATTTTCAGATTTAGCATCATCTGTGGCAATAAATTTGGCTAAATCTTTGATATGAATAAATCCAATAATGGAGTCTAAATTGCGCTTAAAAATTGGAATTCTGGTATGTTCGCTTTCTATAATTAGTTTTTTAACTTCCTCTAAGCTGGAATTTTGCTGAATAGCTACAATATCGGTTCGTGGTGTCATGACATCTTCTACTTTAGTGTCTTCAATATTGATAATATTGGTGACCATCTTTTTCTCTTCAGATGTTAGAAGGCCGTGCTTTTGGCAATTATTGATTGCTTTGTTGAGAGATTTAAGAAGGGCAGGTTTAGAATTTATTTTAAAGATGGTTTGAAATAGATGGCTGATTTTACTTACTTGATTGAAGGCAAATTGTTTGGTTGTTTTTGGTTGTTTTTTCGAATTAATTTTGGTCTTCGGATGGTCTTCCATAAATTAGAATTATAGTTAATAAAAATAGTTTAGATATTTTGGATTACTTAAAAATAACCTGCAAAACAAACTATAATGTAAAGATCAATAACCATTCCAACGAGGGCAGGGTTTGATTTAGTAAAAGACTCTTTTAGTAGTAACTTTCTAACCCATCTTTTGTAGCGATCATTTTTCAGCTGGATTTTTTCTTCTTTGGTTAAGCGTATTTTTTTTGGAGAACATCTTTTAATAACGATAATGTGCCAAATGAAATAGGAGATAATAATAATTGCTAAAATCAATTGAATTAGATCGATGTTTATCGATAAAATTATAGCGTTAGCAAAAAAAGCAACTACGTAAGAAATTCCGCCCCAAAGCCAAAGAACAATGTTTAATTCTTCTTTTCCAGAACTGGCTAAACCAAAACTATTTTTTAATTTTGGAAAATAATTGGTAGAAAATTTTGTAAAAAAATCTGTTATTTTTTTCATATTATTGAAAGAGATTGAGACTTTGTTAAATATTTTAGTTTGATATTGAGACGCCTGTTTAAAATTATCATCAAAGTGATTTTTTATTTTTCGTTTAAAATTTTTAAAATATCGCAGATTGTTGATCTGAAATTTAGATTAAAAAGAGCAAATGTGAATAAAAAACTAGAGAAAAATATAATTATGTTAGAGATTAATTATTAGATTTTTCGTCACCCGGTAGATTTGGTTTTTGCAAAATACCTTCCCACGGTGATTCAAAATCAAAATCGCGAAATTCTTGCATTAATTTTACTGGCTCATAAATGACCTTTTTTTGTACTTCATCGTAACGAACTTCTTTGTATCCTGTTAATGGAAAATCTTTACGAAGCGGGTGTCCTTCAAAGCCGTAATCTGTTAAAATTCTTCTTAAATCTTTGTGATTTTCAAAAATAATTCCATACATATCAAAAACCTCTCTTTCAAACCAGCCAGCGGAACTAAAAATTCCCTCTACAGTTGGAACGGTAATTTGATCGGCAATTGCAACTTTAACGGTTAATCTGTTATTGGTTTTGAGGCTTAAAAGATTGTAGATAACTTCAAATCTCGGGCTTCTAACTCCTAAAAAATCAGCTCCAAAAACATCAAGAAGAATTTTAAAGGAAAGATTGGAGTCAGTTTTTAAGAATTCTAGAAAAGAAATAATCTCGTTTTTATCAACGTAAATTATTAAATTATCATTTTTAATTTCAGGAATGTTAATTGATTCCTTGAAGGTTTCTTTGATGTATTTTGCTTGCTGCTGTAATTTATCTCTCATAACTCGTAATTTATAATTCTTAAAAATTTATCTTCTAAATTTTCCAGTTCTTTTTATTTTTCTTTGCAATTGCAAAACTCCATAAAGCAAAGCTTCTGCGGTTGGTGG
>JBLHNE010000018.1:0-14604 GCA_047619265.1 Rickettsiales bacterium
CTGAAAGTTTTTGAATAGCAACATATGGTGCCGTTTCATATGCGAAGGCACTTCCAGAGAATAATGTTAGCAAGATAAATATTTTTAGGTTTTTCATTGTTTAGATTAATTATTTAATTTCCAAAGTAGTTCCACATTTCCTGCAATGTTTGGCACCTCTTTCGTGGGTGAGAAGATTACATTTATTACAAGCGGCATGTAACTTAGGGGGAATAAAGATCGTGTGTATTAATCTTAAAAACAAAGACACACCAAAAACCATAATGATGATGGATAATATATATCCATATTTACCTTGTAAGGTTATATCTCCGAATCCTGTTGTTGTTAAAGCTGAAATTGAGAAATAGAGCGCGTCAAGAAAATTTGTAACATTTGGATTTACTCCCACTTGTGTCAACACAACAAGCTCGGTCATAATAAAAACGAATATGAATAAATTAGTTGCCCTAATTATAACATCTTCATGATGCCTAAAATATAGAAAGTCTTTTCTGAGTCTGGCGATAAGTCGATATGAGCGCAGCAATCTGAAAATACGAAGAACTCTTAGGAAGGCAAATTGACCGGTCAGTAGTGGTATTAAGAATGCTACAATTGCAATTAAATCAGCAATATTAACCCAATTGGTTACAAAACTACCTTTTTTGGGAGCAATCCACATTCGCAAAATATAATCTAGGGCCAGATAGCTACCGAATATTATATCGAGTGTTAAGATTATTTTTGAGCCATAAAAGAAGGTTGAAACCACTAAAAATATTATCGTTACAACATCGATGGCGAGTAAAGTGTAGCGAAAATTATAAGAAGCATTGCTATTACCTTCGTATAGACCAGTTAGAATTTTTTTTATATTTGGAATATGCATTATGCGTATATCATTGGTAATGAAAGAATATCAAAACTATAAATCCTAATTGTAAGGATGACAAATAAATTTAAGGAAAATTAGAATTGAGATATTTTCAGGTTCTGCCGAAGTTTCATTTTGCTCCAGTATTTTTTAGAACTTATTTTAAGTTGGGATTATAAATTTGAATCTTGAGGAGGTGGAGGAATTAGATTAGAAATAAGTTAAAGATTCTGTTTGTAAAAATTTAATTCATCAGGGTTAAATTGTAGGCTATATTGTATTTGTCGTAAATATAGTCTCTAATAAATATTGAAGGATTTAGAAGCAACTCTCCTCTGCCCTGACTATCAAATTCTAGTAATGTATAATTATCTTTAAAGGCTAGATTAATAAATTTAAACTCTCCAACGCTTCTTGAGGTAGATTCATCATTAAGCACCTGATATAAAACTGTAACGACTGAATTTGGCTCAGAATCAAAATTATATACCCTTGCTTTATGTAGCTCCACATCTCTTTCTATTGTTGAGGAATCATTAAAATAAATCTTTTGATAGTATCTAAAAAATAGTCATCACCTTGAACAGCGGTCTTTTCGACAACGCTCGCCTTTATCTCGTTATCTATCTCGTTGGCAGCGAAAGTTGTTTGTGGAAACGACAATAATATCAAAAAAAGGATTAGTTTGGAAGAGTTAGTTTCTCCTAACCACATCTACAGAAAATTCCAAGAATTATGTGATTTTACTGATATCAAGAAAGAATTAGAAAAAATAGAAATAGAATCATATCACAAGGGATTTGGCATCTTCAGATTATTTCTGGATCTATTGCTCCAATTTACAGAAGATCTAAGTGATCGGAGTTGGAAAGATATTTATCAGATACTAATTCAGCTAAATGGTTCTGCCATTTCGGATTAGTAGAAAAAACTCCCAATTTCAGAGCTTTTATCAATGCCAGAAAAAGAATTGGAACAAATAGCTATCCAAGATCTTTAACATCCTTAAAGACCAACTCCGCCAGAAAGTCTGTATGGGTGAAAGTATTCACCTTCATTAACGCATCTCACCTAATATCCAAAGCAACATTATGGAAAGAGAGAGGGCCATCAAAGAAAAGTATGATAAACTTAACAATGAAATCCTTCCCAAATTTGATCGCGAGAAAGAAGCTGACTTTACTCATAAAAATTTATTTTTTTAATGAATGAGTCGCAAACGCTTCGCTTATTGTGGATTTAAGGGTGGAAATAAATTCTGGTATGAATTTAAGAAACACACATCAGTTGATATGCCATCAGGAATGATCAACAAAGTTGCCATTACCAAAGCCAGCCTCATTGATTCCAAAGTAATGAAACATGTCACCCCAGAAACTGGAGCTGTTTATGACGACAAAGGATACTCAGACAAGAACGCTAAAGCCGCAGTAGCCAAAAGAAGTCTTCATCTAGCCGCTATGAAAAGAAATAATATGATCGGAAATAATAAAGATCTTGATAAATATTATTGCAAGCTCAGGTCTCCTTACGAAAGATTATCCAGCAAAACCAATCATCTAGTCCAATATCAAGGAATTGCTAAAAATAAATTCACCGCCTTTAAGGAAGCTATTGCTCACAATTTTAAAAGAATAATTGTGATTAATGAGCTTTATCCACCACCAAAAAATAACCTAAATCAAGGGATATTTGTGAAAATGTAGCGAATTTCTCACGAAATTCATTGCAAATATTATTGAATTTGATTTTTTGTGGTTGAATGGGTTAAAAAGTGAGATTTGGGACAGGCCCCTAAGCAGGAAAAAAGAATCGGCTTTAGATCAGATATCGACCACAATATCAATATTAATCAACAAAGAGAGGTTTGGACTGAAACTAATTTTGCTATTATACATGGCGCCAAAAAACCCATAAAAGAATCTTTAAGTAAATATTTTTTTGGTAAGAAAAAAATAAGTAAATCTGTCGAATAAACATCTCCTGCTAAAAAGAAATTCATATTTAAAACAATAAATAGATAGGAAATTAAAAAACCAAATCCCCCACAAATACAGTTCATTTATTATTTTTTAAATTTCACCAAAATTAGGTTTAATAAAATTTAGAATAATAAATGAACCACAATGTGCAAATCCTCTATTCTTTCAAACAGACTTTCCCATTATTATTCTCAATTTTATCAGCCAGCTCTAATTGAATTAAAGCAATATTTACAAGCCTAACCGGAATTTGAAGCTCGGCAATAATTTCATCAATAGCAATTTGACTATGATTCATTTTTGAAAGAATCAATTTCTGAACTTCCATAATGTTTTCATCGCTCGGTAGTTTGGACTCAAAGCCACAACTTTCTTCAAAATCAGGTTCCATAAATTCTGGATTCTGAGCTTTTTCTCCAAAAACGCCAAGACCATTTATGACATCAAAAGCGTTCTCAATTAAAGTTGCGCCATCTTTAATCAATCGATTTGTTCCTTCACATCTTGGATCAAATGGAGATCCAGGAACTGAAAAAACTTCACGATTTTGCTCAAGTGCACATCTGGCGGTAATCAAAGTTCCTGACCTTAAAGTTGCCTCAACCACAATTGTCCCTAAAGACAAACCAGAAATAATACGATTGCGACGTGGAAAACTAGAAGGGCTCGGCGAAACACCAAATGGATTCTCACAAATAATGAGGCCTTTTTTAGCAATTTCGTGATAAAGATCAGTATTTTCTAAAGGGTAGATATTGTTAATCCCACCGGCAATCACAGCAATTGTTCCTCGATTAATTGATCCTAAATGAGCAGAAGTATCGATTCCCCGAGCCATTCCAGAAGCTATAACAAAACCATTTTCACCTAGTTCTCCAGCAATCTTTCTAGCAAATTTACAGCCATTTAGAGAGGAATTTCTAGGCCCAACAATTGCCAAATTGTGACGATTTAATAAAGAATCATCACCAATAACAGTTATTATTGGCGGATAATCATGAATTTCTTTAAGTAATTGCGGGTAATTGGAGTCATTATAATTAATGATTCGAGCGCCAATTTTATGCGTCGATTCTAATTCTTTAATTGCCATTTCCTCACTACAAACCTTAATCTTGGTCGATTTCCCGCCTCTTAAGGAATATTCTCCAATATTTTCTAACGCACTTTTCGCGCTACCAAAAATTTTAATTAAATTGAGAAACGTGACAGGACCAACATTTTGACTGCGAATTAAGCGCAAATAATCAATAGTTTGGGCAGATGGATTTAGTGCTTGTGGCATTGTAGATTGGGTTTAAAAACTCGGGTGGGAGTTTAATTTTGGGGCTCCCCATAAAATGGGGCGGAACAAATGTTCCGTTCTTAAAAAATATAATAAGGTTCCCCATAAAATGGGGCGCGATACGTATAGCGTTCTTAAAAAATTACGATTTTATTCGGTAGCCGATTTTCAAAAGATGATGAATAACAAAAATTAAAGCAACATTACAAGTAAAAATCGTAATTGCTCCAACTAAAATATTGCCGTCGCTGTAGCCTGTAATGCCATATCTGAATCCATCGATCATGTAAAAGAACGGATTGAAATGAGCAATTGTTTGCCAAAATTCTGGCAGATTTTTTGTCGAATAAAAAGTTCCTGAAAGAAAAGTTAACGGAGTAATTAAATAGCTAGTAATGGCGGACATTTGATCAAAACTATCTGACAAAATTCCACAAAGCATCCCGAGCAATCCTAAAAATAATGAAGCGAAAACAATGCAAAATAAAGCATAAAAATAATGATGCGGCGACATGGGAACAAAAAATGAAATTGCCACATAAGCAATGATTCCAACTAAAATTCCACGTAAGACGGCGGCGGCGGCAAAAGCGATTAAAATTCCACCCGCGCCAATTGGCGGGATCAAATAATCGATAATGTGACCCATCACCTTTCCCATAGTGAGCGAAGAAGAACTGTTAGCAAAAGCATTTTGCATGGCGACCATTATTACTAAACCTGCTGCCATAAATTCTTTAAATGGAACATCGCCAATATTATGAACCCTATTGCCCAGAGATAGTGAAAAAATAGCCAGAAGCAATAATGCGTTGATTATCGGTGAGAAAATAGTTTGGTGGTAGACCTTTAAAAAGCGTAAAACCTCTTTTTTAAAGAGACTATAAGTTCCGTAATAATTGATCTTTCTAGTGGTCATATGTTAATTATTTAAAAATTCCAATATTGCCTGACGCATTGCAACGCCATTTTCAACTTGATTTAAAATGAGGCTATAATTTTGATCATCTGCCAAATCGGATGAAATTTCTACATCGCGATTTATTGGACCTGGATGCAAAACAATTACATCTTTTTTAGCTAATTTTAACTTCTGATGATTAAGTCCAAAAACTCGATAAAATTCTGCAGGAGATGGAATGAAGCAACCAAACATTCTTTCCTGCTGAATTCTCAGCATCATAACCACATCGGCATCTTTAATTCCGTCTTCCAAATTTTGATAAATTTTAATTCCCCACTTTTTACTCACCCAATTTTCAAAATCTTTCACCAGCAAAGTTGGCGGCATAATTAAACGAATTTTTGCTCCAAGTTTGCTAAGTAAAAATATGTTTGATCTAGCAACTCTCGAATGCAAAATATCTCCACAAATAGCGATTTCCAAGCCTTTGATTTTTCCTTTGCTTTGCAAAATAGTGAAGGCATCTAGAAGAGCTTGACTTGGATGTTCATTGGTTCCATCTCCAGCATTAATAATTCCAGCATCAATGTATTTAGCTAGTAACCCAACGATTCCACTCGAATTATGGCGAATTGCCACAAAATCTGGATTCATGGCATTGATGGTTTTTGCGGTGTCGATGAGAGTTTCGCCTTTTTTCAAAGATGAGAGTGATATATCTATATTAACAACATGGGCTCCCAAATTTTTGGCGGCAATCTCAAATGAAGTTCTGGTTCTGGTGGAATTCTCAAAAAAGAAATTAATGAGAGTTTTATTTGTCAAAATTGATTGAAAAACTCTTTTCTGATTATTCTCAAAATGTTTTTTTGAACTAGTAAAAAGAAAATCTAAATCTAGATCGGAAAGATCGTTAATTGAAATGAGGTTTTTATTTTTGGTCATTATCTAGGTTTTTAATACTCGGCCCAATAATTTTAGCGAAGAGGAAAATTATTAGACCGAACTTCTTTGTGGAGTTCTATCAAAAAATATCATGTAATGCGGTAAAAATAGATCTTTCCGCCCTTTTTAAAGTAATGAATCTGTCGTCAAAATAGTTAGATTATCTATTTTTAATATCCAAATAATCTCTTTGATCATATCCGGTATATAATTGTCTTGGTCTGCCGATTTTGAAGTTTTCATCTTCAACCATTTCTTTCCATTGAGCAACCCAACCAGCTGATCTGGCAATAGCAAAAATTACGGTGAACAAGTTACTTGGAATTCCAAGTGCTTTATAAATTATTCCTGAATAGAAATCGACATTCGGGAAAAGTTTTCTTTTGATGAAATATTCATCATTTAAAGCGATTTTTTCTAATTCAACTGCAATTTCTAGAAGCGGGTCATTCTTAATTCCGAGCTCTTCTAACACATCATCACAAGATTTCTTAAGTACTGCAGCTCTTGGATCGTAGTTTTTATAGACCCTGTGACCAAAACCCATTAAACGGAAAGGATCATTTTTATCTTTAGCCTTAGCAATAAACTCAGGAATTCTATCTTTTGTGCCAATTTCCGTCAACATTTCAATAACTTCTTCGTTAGCTCCGCCATGAGCAGGTCCCCATAAAGATGCTATTCCAGCTCCAATACATGCAAAAGGATTAGCTCCAGAAGATCCTGCTAAACGCACAGTAGAAGTTGAAGCATTTTGTTCGTGATCTGCATGAAGAATTAAAATTTTTTCCATCGCCTTAGCAATAGTTGGACTTACCTCATATTTCCCCATTGGAGTTGCAAAAAGCATGTGCAAGAAATTTTCTGCAAAACCAAGCTCGGCATCAGGATATATTGAAGGTTCACCAATAGAATATTTATAGGCCATTGCTGCCAGAGTTGGCATTTTAGCAATAATTTTGTAAGCCACATCTTCACGATCCGGACCATTAGTTGTTTCGGTATCGTGATAAAAGGCTGAAAGAGAAGCAACAGATCCTACCATTATTGCCATTGGATGAGATTTTCTAGGGAAACCGCGATACATGAATTGCAGCTGCTCATGAGCCATCATATTTTTTTTAATATTCTGCGTGAAATTTTGGTTTTGCTCAGAATTAGGAAGTTCGCCATTAAGAAGTAAATAGCAGGTTTCCAAATAATTACTTTTATCAGCTAACTGCTCGATTGAATAGCCTCTGTGACGCAAAATTCCGGCGCTGCCATCGATGTAGGTAATTTTTGATTCGCAAGAAGCGGTAGACATAAATCCAGGGTCAAAAGTAAACATACCACTTTCTTTAAGCAAAGAAGAAATATTGATTACATCTTGTCCGATTGAAGCTTTTTTAACATCGAATTCAATTTCTTTTCCATTTGGTAAGGTGAGTTTGGCTTTGTTAGTCATAATCTTGATTGAAAAGTTGGGGGTTGTAGTTAGGATTATAATCTTAAAAAGATTCTCTTCATTAAACCTTTAAATTCAATCAATAATGCTCAATTCTTTAGAAATAAATAAAGAACCAAAAGACACAAAAGTTGTAGTAGCAATGTCAGGAGGAGTTGACTCTTCGGCGGTTGCAGCTCTTTTAAAAGAACAGGGATACGATGTAATTGGAATTACTTTGCAACTTTACGATCATGGAAGTGTAACCTCGAAAGGAAGTAAAACTTGCTGCGCTGGAGTTGACATTTTAGACGCCAAAAAAGTCGCCGAGAAATTTGATTTTCCGCACTATGTTTTAAATTATGAAAGTCTATTTCGAGAATCGGTCATTGATGATTTTGCCGACAGCTATTTACGTGGCGAAACTCCAATTCCATGCATTCGTTGTAATCAATCCGTCAAATTTAAAGATCTTCTAAAAGTATCTAAAGATTTAAACGCCGATGCTTTAGCGACTGGTCATTACGTGCAAAGAAAAATTGGCGATGATGGCTTGCCTCAACTTTGTAAAGCTGTAGATGAAGGAAAAGATCAAAGTTATTTCTTATTTTCTACCACGAAAGAGCAATTGAATTTTTTAAGATTTCCCCTTGGTGGATGGACTAAAGAAAGAACCAGAAATGAAGCAATTAGATTAGGCCTAGAAATTGCTCACAAGCCAGATAGTCAAGATATTTGCTTTGTTCCAGATGGCAATTACGCCAAAATTATCGAAAAAATTCGCCCTTCAGCTTTTAAAAAAGGCGATATTGTTGATCTTAATGACAAGATTTTAGGTGAGCATAATGGTATTATTAACTACACAATCGGCCAAAGAAGAGGTCTTGGAATTTCCAGCGCTAACCCTCTTTATGTAGTAAGAATTGATGCTGCGGCAAATAAAGTAATTGTGGGCAAAGAAGAAGATTTACAAAAACAAGAGCTTAAAATTAAGGAATTAAATTGGCTGATGGATGAAAAAATATTAGACAAACCAATTTTAGCAAAAGTCCGTTTGCGCTCAACTCAAACAGAAGTTGAAGCAAAAATTATTGTTAGTGCTGATAAATTAAGTGCCAAAGTTGAATTGTTTTCAAGAACCAAATCAATTACTCCAGGGCAAGCTTGCGTTATTTACGATGGCGAAGTTGCACTAGGAGGTGGTTGGATTGAAAATGAAGCAAAATAGAGAAATTTTTTAGCGCTCTCGATGACGTCACGAAGTTTGCAACTGCGACCGGCGTTGAGGATTAATAAACAGAATAATCCAACATTATTAGACCGACTCTTAGTTAAAGATTAGTCGGTAAAAATTCCAAACCTTCTTTTTCACCAAAACCAAACATAATATTCATATTCTGTAATGCTTGTCCTGAAGCGCCCTTAATCAAATTATCAATTACACAAACAATAATAGCCTGATTTGGAAGACGTGAGGCAAAAACTCCAATATGGCAAAAATTACTTCCAGCCACATCTTTAGTGGAAGGATGATTTTTGCTGACATTCACAAAATATTCATCCTCATATTTAGTGGAAAGACAATTGAATAAATCTTCAGATGTGAGATTATTTTTCAAATTAACGTAAATTGTAGAAATAATTCCGCGATTCATTGGCACCAAATGTGGGGTGAAACTTACCTGTAATTTACTTCCAGCCAATTTAGAAATTTCCTGCTCAATTTCTCCGATATGGCGGTGAATAGCAATTCCATAAACTTTCATAGCCTCATTTACTTCGCAAAATAAATTACCAACTTTAACATTGCGACCAGCACCGCTGGCAGCAGATTTAGAATCGATAATGATATTTTCATTCTCAATTAAACCGCCTTCAATTAATGGTAAAATTGGTAAAAGAGCCGAAGTTGGATAGCAACCTGGATTGGCAATTAGGCGTGCTTTTTTGATTTTAGCACGATTAATTTCCGACAAACCGTAAATTGCTTCTTTTTGCAAATCTAAAGCGATGTGCTGATTGTCGTACCATTTTTGGTAATCTTCACCACTTTCCAACCTAAAATCTGCCGATAAATCGATGATTTTTAAGTGAGAATATTTAGTAAGTAATTCTTTAATGGTGCTTTGAGAAGCAGTATGCGGCAAACAGCAAAAAGCCAAATCAATTTTAGAAAAATCAACTTCTTCAATTTTCTTCAGAATTGGCAAAGAAAAAAATGCGAGATGCGGATAAATTTCCGCCATTTCTTTTCCTGCGTTGGAATTTGCAATTAATTCTTTAATTTGCACTTGTTTGTGAGAAAACAATAAGCGAATCAATTCAACTCCGGTGTATCCTGAAGCGCCAAGAATGGCGATACTTAATTGGGACATTTTTATTTAGGAATTTTATTTATGACTCTTAACTTGATTAGCAGAAATCATGGTATTGCGAACCTGTTCCATCACGTCAGTAACGGCGCTTGGAGAATGTGGAATCATGATGGTATTATTATTAGAATTAGCTCCCAAATCTTTAATAGTGTCAAAATATTGAGTCACCATTATTAAATTTAAAACATCTTGCTCAGTTGAATTTGGCAAAGAAGTTTTAAAATCACTAACCGATTCTTTGAGTCCCAAAATAATAGCTTTTCTTTGATTAGCCATGCCTTCACCTTGCAAAGCTTTACTTTGAGCTTCTGCTTCTGCGGCTTTAACTTTCAAAATTCGATCTGCTTCACCTTTTTCAGTGGCCGCAACTCGCATTCTTTGAGCAGCATTAATTTCGTTCATTGCCGCTTTAACATTAACATCAGGATCAATATCGGTAACTAATGTTTTGAAAATTCCATATCCAAAACCACTCATCACTTCTTCTAATTCCTGTTTAACAGCAATGGCAATATCGTCTTTTTTCTCAAAAACATCATCCAATTTAATTTTTGGAACTTTAGCGCGAACCACATCAAACACAAAAGAGGTGATTTGACGAGAAGGATCTTCCAATTTGTAGAACGCTTCAAAAACTTTCTTTGGTTCCACAAAAAATTGCACCGAAACTAACACATGTAAAAAAACATTGTCTTCTGTTTTGGTTTCAACTTTAACATCAAGCTGATTAACTCGCAGGCTGACAGTTCCAGCAACTTTTTCAACAAAAGGAATTAAAAAATTTAGGCCTGAATCAGAAATTCTAACAAATTTTCCAAATCGCTGCACGATTGCCGAGCTTTGCTGCTCAACGGTGTAGACACTTACGAACGCTAAAACAGCTACCACAACAAAGAAGATAATGAGTTCAATAGACATATGTTTAAAATTTAGGGTTAATTAAATAAAAATGTTTAATAACTGTAATTTATGCGGTAGTTAATAATTAATCAAGAAAGCTGTGTCAATTTCATTATTAAACTTCACTAAGCCTAGAAGCAGTTCTTTTAAAAGCTTTGAAGCCAATTCCTTTAACGTAAAGTTCTTCAGGATTTCCCTCTGCCAGGACAATAAGTTGTGTTTGTTTTTCGTAAGCCTCGTCAATAAACCAAATTAATCTTTTTGCTTCATTGCGATTTTCTGGTTTTAAGATTGGCACATTTAGCAAGAAAATAATTTTAAATTCCGCAGTAATTGCCTCGTAATCTGCAACTCCTAAATTTGATCCACAAAGCTCTTCAAAATCGAAGGAAGCAATATTTTGATAGCTTCTTTTCACTAATATTTTTCTACCTAAGAACACAATTTCCCTTGGTTCTATCGGTTCTTTTTTAGTAAAATTATCCCAAATTTTTGCAACTTCTTTTTTATTTTCCAAATTTATTCCAGAAAAATAATGTTTTTTCAAAGATTCAAACTCACCCCTGTAATCAGTTTTTCCATCTAAATTTAGAACCAGAAAATTTTTCAATAAAACTTCATTAACGAAATTCACAAATAAATTTCTTTGTAGTCCATTTTCGTAAAGTTCAAGCGGATGACAATTAGAAGTAGTAACTACAGCAATTTGATGCGATACAAAATAATTAAATACACCCTGCAAAATCATTGCATCGGCCACATCTTCAACCTGCATTTCGTCGAAACATAAAATTTTAATATCGCCAACTACTTTTTTAGTTGCCAGCGCGATTAAATCTAATTTTCTAGCAGATTCGTCTTTTCTCAATTTATGGAGCTCCTTGTGAATTGCCTGCATAAAATTATTAAAGTGAAAATAGGCTTTTTTTGTGGTCGGTAAATTTTTAAAAAAACCTTGCATCAACATCGATTTACCACGCCCAACTTTACCATAAATGTAGAGGCTCTTAATTGGCTTTGGCGCCATAAATAAATTCTTAATAGCAATTCTAAGTGGACTCTTTTTAAGAACCTTAATAATTTTGCGACCAAGATGAGTAAGATTTCCAGCCACTATTTCCTGAACAGGGTCGAGAATAATGGTTTTATTGATTTTCTTGGCAGTCATTTTTTTAAATAAAATTTTCTAGATAACTTGTAAAATTAACCAGCTCTTGTAGCTTGAAGCTTCAAAAGCTCCCGTAGCTCAGGGGATAGAGCGTTGGTTTCCTAAACCATGTGCATATGTTCGAATCATATCGGGAGCACCAGATTTTTAAATAAACCCTTCAACTTAGTCGGTAACTCTTCAATTGACGATTCAACTCCTTAGAATTTGGCAGCATTCTTTCTAGTTCATTCCAAAATTCCCTACTGTGATTCTTAACCTTAACATGAGCCAGCTCGTGTAAAATAACATAATCGATCAATTCATCTTTTAAATAGGCCAAATTGATATTTAAACTAATAATATTTAGCGCCGAACAACTTCCCCAAATGGTTTTTTGTTTCTTTAAAATCACTTTTTTAATCTGCAAATTGTTCTTTTCCGCCAGCTCTCTACAGCGCAAAACCAAATAATGTTTTTTGTCCATAAATTCCAAATCGCTTAATTTATTTAGCGAAATTTCTTGGTATTTTTGGCGAATTTCTTGGCGCTTATTCATTTTTTGCAAAGAATTGCTCACCCAAATTATCTTTGATTCAAAAAATTGTTGAGCTTTCTTAATAGAGCAATGTTTGGGAAAACTAACTGTAATTTGCAAATCTTGCTTAATGGCGATACGCACATTTCTGGTTTTAGTGATTTTAAAAATTACATTTTCAGAATCACTGCCCAGTTCAGAATATTTTTGAATTATTGTTGGCACAAAAATTAACGATTTTTATTGATTCGGTAAGAATTTTTTACTCAAAATTGATAAAATCAAAATCAGAGCCGAAAAACCAATTATTGCCGGACTGGAAGGAAGATTAAAAAATACAGCAAAAAATAATCCTCCAACTATTGAAAAAATTGCAAAAGCTAACGACAAAAATATCATGTGAGTCGGAGTTTTGGAGAAATTACGTCCAATTGCAGCTGGCAGAATCATCATGGAAGTAATCAAAAAAATTCCCACAATTTTAACCAAGCAAGCAACAATTATTGCCGTTAAAAGCAAAAATTTTAACTCTAGATTTTCGGTTTTAATGCCAGAAATTTTAGCAAGATCGGGGTTAATTGTCGACAAAAGAAGTTTTTTAAACCACAAAGAGATCGCCAAAACAACCAAAGCGGCGGCGGCGTAAATAATGGTAATTTGATAATTTTCTAAATTTAATAAATCACCAAATAAGTATTCTTCAAGCTCAATTTCACTTGGAAAAAATGCCAATAAAATCATTCCTATCGACAACAAAGTAGCTGAAGTAATACCAATTATTGAATCAATCGAATAAAGATTTTGTTTGCCAATAATGAACATTAAAAAGCAAAAAATAACCGCACAAAGCACAATGCCATACATTGGCGAAACTGCAATTATTGTGGCAATAGCTAGCCCGAAAATTGCTGAATGGGAAATTGCATCAGAAAAATATGCCATTTTTTTCCAGAGTACAAAAACCCCAATCGGCGCCAAAGCAATGGCGACGCCAATTCCAGCAATTAAGGCTTTGATGAATAATGGTTCGAACATTTTTATTTTTTCAGGTGAATTACATTTGCAGGCGCACATTAAACTTGACTAAGAAACGCAGTCAAGCCATTTTGTAAGCCAATTTAACAAAAATATAATTTGCTCAAATCCAATGCCATACAAAATAATAAATGATAAGGGATTGATCCACTTAATGGAAGTGATCGATTCAGGAACTGATAATGAAGAAACTAAAAATATTGTCACTAAAACTAGCGAAAATGGCAGCTACGAATTTCTGGAAATGCAATCTGAAATGATGAAGGAGTTTTACGCGTATCATAGAAAAAGTGAAGATGCTAATTTATCTGATGAAGCTATTAATACAGAAATTGACGCTATTTTAGCTAAAGCATCCGAATTAGGAGATGTAGCATTTTCATCAGAACAGGGGGCTCAAATTCTCGCCGCTCATTTTGAATTACAAAACATCAACCTAGCTTATGAGGCATCAAAAAAGTCATACTCAGTTGTTGTCGATGATTCTGGCAAAAAATCTTTATTTTTTGATAGGGATGTAGAATTAACCAAAGATTTTTATTTGCCAGAACAAGCCAAATTATCTCTTGGGGAGAGGGTAAGTAAATATAGAGATTTTATTCGTGTTAATGAAACATACAAAAATGTAAACAAAGCTCATAAAAGAGATTTGGTAAAATTTTTTCAGAGTAAGGCTAGAGAATTAGAAACAACCATCCAAAATGGCGGCCTGGCCTCTAGAGATGAGGCTAGATTAGTTGCTGCCTATTTAGACTTTGATAATTCGAATTTACCATCATCACCAAAAGATGAGATGGTTCTATGCACAACAAAAACTGACTCATCAGGAAGAAAACTATTATTTATTGGCGATAATAAAGTTAATTTCTTTTTCCACAAAAAACATAAAGACACAAACATCTCTATTAAATATATTGCAACAAATTCTGAAGAAGCCCCCACGGCCTTAAAAGAATCCTATAAATTACTTAAAGGAATAAATCCTAATTGTTTAAGCTCTGAAGAGGAAGTCGCAAAACTTGAAGAGCTGTTAAAAGATTCTCCACCAAAACCAATAATGCGAGTTCAGGCAGAATTTTTGGCGGCTCACTATGAAAATGAAAATGCAAAAAATAAATCTAGAAGAACTTCTAGCGTTTCACATGCATCCTCAGTGCGTTTTTCACCAGATCCAGAATTCCAACATTAAATGAAAAACAGATCAATCCTCT
>JBLHNE010000019.1:0-14465 GCA_047619265.1 Rickettsiales bacterium
TCTGTGATCTCCTATTAAATCTTTCATATGATGTAACACCCTTCCTCCTGTTGCCATTCCGCTAGCAGAAATAATAATTTTAGGAATAGGAGATCTTGAAATATTTTTAGATTCCTCAACTGTTTTGGTATAAGTTGCTATATCACAAACATGACTACTTAATTCTTTAGATAATTTATGTTCTTGATGAAATTTACACAGAAGGCCAGTGGCATTAATAGCCATAGGACTATCAAGAAATACTGGTATTTCAGCAGAGATAATTCCAGATTTTTTTAGTTGGTAAATATAATAAAGAACAGCTTGGGTGCGTCCTACTGCAAAAGCCGGAATTAGGACAGTCCCACCTTTTTTCGCTGTGTTTTTTATTATTTCTCCAATCTTTATAAGAGGATCAGTCTCTTCATGTAATCTATCACCATAGGTTGATTCTATTAATAGATAGTCGGTATGTTGAAGTTTTATTGGAGAATTTAATATTGGGTCATTTAAACGACCAAGATCTCCAGAAAAAGTAATGGTGGTTTTTTTGTCAGACAAAATAATAAAAGCAGATCCTAGAATATGACCAGAATTTCTTAAAATAAATGAAACTCCATTACCAATATCAATATTTTGATTAAATTCCACAACTTGAAATTGATCTAGTGATTGAATGGCGTCGTGTCTGCCGTAAAGTGGCAATGCTGGTTTATGCTTAGTATAATTATATTTATTTGCTCTTCTGGCATCTTCTTCTTGTAAATAACCGCTATCAGGAAGCAAAATTGAACATAAATCAAAAGTGGCGGCTGAAGAATATATTTTACCTTTAAAGCCATTTTTTACCAATAAAGGAACATAGCCGCTATGATCAATATGAGCGTGGGTTAATATAACCATATCAATGCTTGCTGGATCGATGGGAAGTTTTGCCCAATTCCTTAAGCGTAATTCCTTATATCCTTGAAATAATCCGCAATCAATTAAGATTCGCTTACCTTCACATTCTACTAGATATTTTGATCCTGTAACCGTTCCTGTTGCGCCTAAAAATGTTATTTTCATAATTAATATTTTAATTTTGTGATAATGCCATCAGGAGATATTTCTCCTTTTAAGGCTTTGACTTCATCAATCGATAATAATGATGATTTTAATTTAAGCATATTCTCTACATTTTGAAGTATATGAGCAAAGCTGCATTTATTAACAAATAATAAATCATCAACACCAAGAGTTCCACCAGAATTTATAAAACCCAGCGCCCTAACATTCTTTTCTTGCCAAAGTGGATGCAATGTTCCTATCATTAATTCTGGTCTTGTGTGACTCACAATTAGCACTTCTTCAATGTGATTTGGAGTAATGTTTTCCAGCACATCTTTTGGTGCCAAATGTTGTTTTTCACCTTCATTTCTAGCCTCTCTAAATTTCCCTGGTTCCAAAATATACGAAATAATATGGGGAACTTTATGTTCTTTTAGTCTTTTAGATGCAATTAATATTTCAGCTAATTGATAAGCGCCAATGGCAATTAATGTAACTTTAGCATTTTTTTCATCGTAACCTGCAAAACCAACTCTTATGGCACCATTTCGTAGCAGCTCTTCAGATTCATTTTTATTAAAAAATAAAGCTGTTGGTCTTTTCGGAACTATAATCGTCCAAATTTGTCCTTGAGTTTGATAAATTCTTTTTATGACCTCAGACGCATTATTAAAATCTGCTGGGAATATTACTCGTGAAATATCTGACGTTTCAGACAGCATAGATTCTGCCATTGACGGATCTTGATGGGATAATTCATTTTTACTATTCTCCCAAGTATTTGAGGTAAGAATTATTGGAATTGATAACCATTTTGCAGGTTTGCCAATATCTTTCTTATGTTTAGAGAAAATCACCTCCTGTCGAGCTCCACCAAACATTTTAGTGCCAAAAGCCTCATAGGTGACAATAATATTAATCCCACCTTTATTACCAAAGGCTGCTGCTGCAACCGCCTCTTCATTAAGAGCAGTAATAACTTTTCCTAAGCTTGATTCTTCCGCCCCCTCTTCTGGTTTTACCACTCTGAATTCTAAATATTCTAATGTGTCGTCCATCCGATTAGACAGGATTTCATCAGGATTTCCAACTCGAGCACGTAAATGTGGATTAGCTTTTACAATCGATAAAAACCCATCATCAATAGCGTCCATTGGACTTACATTTTCTTTAGATAGCTCTTTAAAAATTAATTTAGGAAGTTTCTTAAGATTAACCTCGCGATTAGCAATTGGATTATCACGCTCAAGAACTCGCTTGGAATCTTTATGATTTTGGAAAATCTTAATTGATTTATTTAACTCCTCAAAAGGCACAAATAATTTTTGAGCATTAACATTAAATCGCTTAGCGGCAACATCATTTTTACTAGGATTGTCAACTAATGGTAAATTATGAGCATAATTGGTTCCTTCATTATAAAAACCGGCCCCTTTAGGAGCGACAGCAATTCCATAAGGAATGACAATGTCATAATTTTCAATTGATTTCAAATTAGAAGATGATTCTTGCAATCTTCTTTCTTGTTCAATAATTGACCAAGCGAAAGCAGCAGGATCGCGCCCATCAAAAATGATAGGATCAAAGCCATATAATTTTAAATGTTTTGCAAAAAATTCAGCCCCACCTTCTTGATCCATAGTAGTTCTTTGGTCAATTCTTCTGCCATTAGATATCATAATTGGAGCAATCAAACCAGAATCTTCAGCCCGCCACCAGCGCGGCGCCCAATCAGACCCTCTCTGTTCTTCAAAAGCTCCATCACTTAAAAAAGCTACCAATCTTTCACCAACCAAAGGAATATGCGGATATTGCAATGAAGCAAAACCTAAATATCCGCCTTCCATAGAACCTCCTGCCGTATGTGGATTGACATGGCTTCCTAAAGGGGAATCCTGCTCTCCTTTTTCATTCAATTTGTAAGAATAAAAATCTTGGGCAAAGCGTGTTAAGCCATCATCGCTAAGATTATATCTCTTGCGGTGAGCTGGATTCATATTATTTAAAAGCAAGTTGGTGCTATCAATTGCAGCAACCCCATGTCCTTGCTCCATAATCCAGCCCCTAGTAAATCCAGTTAAAGCATTAGCGAGCATATATCCAACATAGGCTGGAATCATATTAAGAGAGGCGCCTAAATGTCCTTGTGGATCATCCTTAAAATCACTTTTAGCAAGCTCTCTGCCATCTAAATAAACATTTTTGGCATAGGCTTGATGAACAGCAAGCCAGATAGAAGCATTAGTTAAGTGATCAGCAGCAATTAATAATTCATAAGGATCAACTTTATTGCTAATAATTTGACCAGATAGCATTTCTTCAATGCGTTTTTTGGTTTGGTTGCTATGTTTTACAACTCCATATCCTTTTTCCCAAATAGATTTATTTGTCATTTTCTTCTATAATTTTTTGAGCAATAATTTTTTCTTCATTAGTTGGAAGAACATAAACTTCAACTTTGCTTTTATTGGTACTAATTTTTGTTTGATTGGAATCATTAGCTTCATCATAAATTTCTATTCCCAGCCAAGATAATTTATCACAGATATTTTTTCTAATTATTGGACAATTTTCTCCAATTCCCGCCGTAAAAACTAAAACATCCAATCCATTAATTGCAGACAATAATCCTGATAGTTGCTTTGCCGCAGAATCACAGAACATATTAATAGCTTTTTTTGCTTCCAAATTGTTGCTGGCAATTAAATCTCTAATATCATGGCTTATTCCAGAAACTCCTTTTAATCCTGATTCTTCATAAAGAAGTTTAGAAATTTCCTTAGCTGACATATTTTTTTCTTCCAAAAGATACAAAATAACTCCAGGGTCAATACTTCCACAGCGTGTTCCCATCATCAAACCGTCCAGCACAGAAAAACCCATAGTGGTTGCAACACTTTTTAAATCTTTCATAGCACACATGCTGGCACCATTTCCAAGATGAGCTATTATCACCCTTTTATTTGCATTTTCTTTGGCATATTTTGGTAAAATAGAAGCAATATATTCATAAGATATCCCATGAAATCCATAGCGAACAATTCCTTCTTCAGAAAACTTCTTTGGCAAAGCAAATAATCTTTTCTCTTCTTCTATGGTTTGATGAAAAGAGGTGTCAAAACAGGCTATTTGTGGCAAATTAGGGCGTAAATCAGAAAATATTTCTATAATTTTGATATTATTTTCTTGGTGCAAAGGGGCTAAAGGAATAAGGGTTTTAAGTTGGTTAAGAATTTTTTTATCAATAATAACAGCTTTGGTAAAATCTCTACCTCCATGAACTATACGATGCCCTATGGCGATTATATCAATCGCATTTGAAAGGCTTTCAATCCAATTTATTAGAAACTCTATAGCACCAAGATGTCCTGATTTGATGGTTTTATTGTTAAGCACCTCTTTGTTAACAGAATCTTTAATCCATATCATTGGCGACCTAAGCATATCCTCTACTCCCCCGTAAAATAATATATTCGAATTTATTTTAGAAAAGATGGAGAATTTGATACTCGATGAACCTGCATTGAATGCAATAATGGCTTTTTGCATTAAAAAATTAAATTTATCGGTTTTCCTTGGCAAAAGGACAAAATATTATCAATCGTTATATTGGTAATGCGCTCTAATGCCTCTTTGGTATTAAAGGCATTATGCGGCGTTATTATAACATTTTTCATTTTTAATAAAATATTATTATCCAATAAAGTTTCTGCATCATTATCTTCCGGCAATACATCTAACCCTGCGGCAGCAACTTTTTTATCAATCAAAGCTTGCAATAATGCCTGAACATTAATAATACCTCCGCGTGCAGTATTAATAAGAATGACTCCGTCTTTCATTTGGGTGAATTCTTTTTTTGAAAGCAAATTATTGGTCTGTTTGTTACCAGGAATATGTAGAGAAATAATATCGGAGTTTTTTAGTAAGTCGCCAAGACTCACATAAGAGAAATTTGATTTTTTAGCAGCAAAATCCTGATCTGGATATAGATCATAAGCAAGGATATTCATGCCAAATCCTGTGGCTATTTGGGCACTACATTTACCAATATTTCCAGTTCCAATAATACCTAGAGTTTTATTTTTAAGATCAAATCCTTGCAATCCTTCTAGAGAAAAATCGCCTTTCCTCGTTCTTGCACAAGATTCTGGAATATTATGGCTAATTGCCAGCAGTAAGGCGAAAGCATGCTCAGCTACAGTATTGTCACCATAAATTGGAACATTGCTGGCTTGAATGGAATTTTTCTGACAATAATCAAGATCAATATGATCAAACCCTGTGGAGCGGGTTGCGATGAATTTAAGATCTTTGAAATTATTTAAGACATTATGAGTGAGATTTGAATGTATAAAGATGCAGATAATATCAGCATCTGAATGTTCTAGAGCAGTTTTTTCATTTAAAGCATCTTCTGTAAAAATGATATTATGATCGCAATAGAGTGGTTGCAATATGTCACTTTCCCACTTTTTTGTTTCGAAAAAAACTATTTTTCTTTTGTTCATAGTTTATTTCTCACTTTTTTCAATATTTTGCTTTACCCGCAGAAAACTATCTGGAGTTACAGATATAGAATCGATACCCATTTTTACCAATAATTGTGCAAATTCTGCTCGATCACTAGGAGCCTGACCACATAGCCCAATTTTTCGTTTAGCTTTATGAGCCTCTTTAATGACATGATCAATGCTAGCAACAACTGCTTCATCATCTTCACTAAATAAATCAGACAGACGATCAGAATTGCGATCAACACCAAGTGTCAATTGAGTTAAATCATTACTGCCAATTGAAAAGCCGTCGAAAAGTTCTGCAAATTTATCTGCCAAAATGACATTTGATGGAATTTCACACATAACATAAATCTGAAGATCTTTAAGCCCGCGGCGTAATCCATTTTTAGAGAGTTCGTCTAGCACTTTGCCAGCTTCTGATATGGTGCGGCAAAATGGTATCATGATGATGATATTGCTAAAACCCATCTCTTCTCGAGCTTTAACTATGGCTCGACATTCCAGAGCAAAACCTTGTCGATATTCATCGCTGTAATATCTGCTGGCTCCGCGCCAGCCTATCATGGGATTTTCCTCTTTTGGTTCAAACTGTTCGCCGCCAATTAATTTGGCATATTCATCGGTTTTAAAATCACTCATACGAACAATTACTGGATTTGGATAATTAACAGCTGCAATTTTTCCAATACCGTAAGCTAAAGTGTCGACAAAATATCGTTCTTTATCTGGGTAGGTTACGGTTAGTTTTTCTATTTGTGACTGAGTCTTTTTATTGGCAATTTTCGCATTTTTAAGCAATGCCAGAGGATGAATTTTTATTAGATTATTAATTATGAATTCCATACGCACCAATCCTACGCCATCGCTGGGCAAGCGCCACCACCTCATAGCTGCTGCTGGATTAGCTAAATTTAACATAACTTTTGTGCGTGTTTTGGGGGCATCTTCAACATTAAGTTCTGATATGGTGAATTCCCCAATTCCATCATAAACAAAACCTTCATCACCTTGGGCACATGAAACTGTAATTTTCTGCCCATCTTTAAGAATTTTTGTGGCATCTATGCAGCCAACTAGCGCAGGAAGTTCGAGTTCACGGCTGACTATTGCAGCGTGAGATGTGCGTCCACCATGATCCGTTACTATCGCCGCTGCACGCTTCATTAGTGGCATCCAATCTGGATCGGTATTGCTAGTTACTAAAATAGCGCCTTTGGGAAAGCGATGAATTTCATCTGGGCTATCAAGTTTACACACCACTCCTGTAGCTATGGCATCTCCAACGCTATTGCCTTTTACAAGAAGTTTGCCACTTTTTTTCAGATGATAGGTTTTTAGATGATGAGCTTTTTTTCGGGATTGAACAGTTTCGGGGCGAGCTTGAACTATGTAAAGTTTATTATTGATTCCATCTTTTGCCCATTCCATATCCATAGGTCTTTTGTAATGTTTTTCAATTATGGAAGCCCAGCGGGAAAGTTGAATAATTTCTTTATCTTCTAAAACAAAATTATTTTGTTCTTTTTTAGAAGTGGCACATGTTTTGATCGACTTATTTTTTTCTCGTGAAAAAATGATTTTTTTATCTTTTTTACCACATCTTTTTTCAATAATTGGATTTAGGTGTTTTTCTTTAAGAAATGGCTTAAAAACCATATATTCATCTGGATCAACTATTCCCTGCACAACAGATTCACCCAATCCCCAAGCAGCATTAATTAAAACCGCATCAGGAAATCCTGTTTCCGTATCAATAGAAAACATAACGCCAGATCCAGATTTGTCAGAGCGCACCATTTCTTGAATACCAATAGAAAGAGCCACTTCCATATGATTAAATCCATTATTTTCTCGATAGATAATTGCACGATCCGTAAAAAGCGAAGCATAGCATTGCAGGCAGGTATTTAATAATTCTTCTTCTCCAGAAATATTTAAGAAACTTTCCAATTGTCCAGCAAAGCTAGCGTCAGGTAAATCTTCAGCGGTTGCGCTGCTGCGAACTGCGACACTATTATTAGTTAGTTTTTTATAGGCAGATAGGAGATCTTTTTTTATTTCTGGCGGAAAATCAGCTGTTACAAATAATTTGCGAATGAATTTACCTATTTGAACTAAATTACTTTTATCTTCTTTGAGGGTTAGTAATTTATCTTGAATCTTTTGCTTGAGATTATTGTGCTTAAGAAACTGCCAATAAGCATAAGATGTGGTGGCAAATCCATCAGGAACATTAATGCCTTCTTTTTTTAGATTAAAAATCATTTCACCCAACGAAGCATTTTTGCCGCCAACCACTGCAATATCAGAATTACAAAGGTCTTTAAACCATATTAGATGAGAATGTTGATTTATCATATATTTTTAATTATTTAACCAAGTAAATTTCCTGTCACATAGAAATTATCTAATACCATTTCCCATCTTTAGATAGTAAATGGTATCACTAAAATCTTTGATTTTAGTGCGCTCGTGCAGCGAAAGCGTGATGGGAAATGGTATAATTTTGTATTGAGGCTCCAATAAAAGAAAATATGTATCGTAGATTAAAGAAGGGAAATTGATTTTTTGCTTAAATATTTTTCAAGATCAAATGGCTTCAAGCCAGCAATGTTTTTAGGTAGTTTTAAAACCAATTTATCAATTATTTGTTTATCTAAAATTTTACATAAAACACCAAGCATTTTAGGAGAAGCAATAATTATCAATTTTTGAAAACTATTCTTGGAATTAGCTTCATCTAATAATTTAGAAATAGTTCTAGCAAAATTAAGTCTCTCCACTTCTTTAGGGTCGCTATGGGGTTCCATTGCATGTGTGCCATTTCCCATACCGTTAGAACCTTGATCTGGTTTTTCATGTACAAAATCATCGCTTGATCTTGCCTCTAATTCATGAATAGGAGTTAAATCAGATTCTTTACCGCTGATTTTTTCACAAATATGAGCATTATTGCTATTGGCGATAACGATCCAAGTTGAAGAGTTTTTTTGCATATGTTTTCCTTATTTTGTGCCCCCTTACAAATAAAATTATTTGATTTATAGGGGTCGTTTGCTGGTTATAATAATTCTTCTTCCTCAGTCACCGTTTCTTCACCTTCTCCACCAAATTTTGTTGCAAAATAACCAATTACAACACCAACGATTGCTCCTTCTAGTACAAGCCAAAAAGGAGAAACATAAAGACCATTCTCACCAAATATTGTAAATATCATTATCTGCAGCTCTTTATAAGCAATCAATACTAATACAAAGTTCATCCACGCCCCAATCATTGTGGATCTAAGCCACCACGGCAATGGAAATTGCAGAACTGGATTCCAAGTAAAAATCCCAAAAACCCCTATTATCGCCCCCAAAGTAGCATACCATAACACGATTCCTATGCGTAACATTAATGGGGTTTCTGGTGCAATAAATGGTATTATAAGAAAAACTATTAGACCAAAGGTAAAACCTAGTAATTTTCCTATGGCAATACGAGTAATAATGGATGGATGGTCAGTCATAATTATTATCAATTTGATTGTTAGCAAAAATTCTCACTCCAACCTTAAAAGTAGAATGAGAATTAATATGAGTTATTATTTAATTTCCTTTCCCTTACCTTTTATTAAAGATAATTATTGACTGGTAAAATCAATTGACATTGACAAAAGTCAATTTTTAGAAAGAATATAGGGCGCTGGGGTGATATTGCTTTAGAATAAAATCAAATTTATTAAATATGGTAAATTATGTGCCTTTTTTTCAAGATATAAGTGAAAACTCAGTAACTCTTTTAAAGAAACATGCTGCAGAAAAGTTTTTACCAAAAAATGAACTCTTATTTTCTTGTGATAATAAGGCGAATTATTTTTATTTTATTGTTGATGGCTGGGTAAAACTATATCGCAATACTTTTGCTGGTGACGAGGTGATTATTGATATTTTAACAAAAGGAGGTGTTTTTGGGGAATATGTTGATCTTCAAGACAATAAACACAATTTATGTGCCAAAACCATATCTAACGTCAATATTGTTTCATATCCCACCAATATATTAAAAGAATGTATAGATAATGATCATGTTCTAGCGTCAAATATGATTAAAATATCTAATCAGAAACAGCAAAATCAAATGTATGATGCGGAACATCTGATATGCCAATCTGCTACTCAAAGAATAGGATGTTTTTTATTAAGATTATGCGATCCCAAAAAACAACATGATATCATTATAGATCTTCCATATGACAAATTCCTAATAGCGGCCAGATTGGGTATGAAAGTTGAGACCTTTTCCCGATCCTTAACAAAATTAGCTGAAGACACGGGAATTAGAGTAGAAGGCTCTAGAATTCATATTATTAATTTAGATTCTCTAATCGACTATACATGTGATAATTGTTCTAAGCGCTTTCCTTGCACTTTAGACAATAAAACGTTTGTAGGATTTTAACATTTAACTATTACTTCTATTCTTTAAAATGATTAAAAATAGCCCTCTAAATTTATTTGGAAAATATTTATCAATATGGATAGATCTTTGTATAACATCAGGAGTTTTGCTTGGTATTCATATTGAACCGCAAATTTAGAAATCACCTTAATTTTTCCTTCTCTGCCATAATTTATATAGCTCATCTGTCAATAGTAAAAGACAGGAAATAGTTAATAATGTTATCCAATTATTAAAAGTAATGGGGGAAATTTGCAAAATATCACTAATTACAGGTAAATACATAGCAGCGATATGAAGTGCTTGAGCAAGAATTATTGATCCTATTAATAAAGGATTAGAGAAGAAATTAATTTTAAAGATAGATTGATTTTCCGAGCGGCTATTTAAAGCATTAATATTCTCGAATAATACCATTAATAATAATGTCATATTACGCGCTTCACCTGTGCTTGAACCATTATCTATTAGCCATTTAAAAGTTATAAATGCTAAAATTCCGATTAACAAACCGTCAATTAGCAATCTTTTAATCATTGGTAAATTGAATATTCTTTCATTGGGAGATCGGGGCGGTTTTTTTAATTCATTGCCCTCGCCAGGTTCAAAAGCTAAAGCAACATCTTGAACACCGTTAGTTACTAAATTAAGCCATAATAATTGGGTGGCAATTAGAGGGATAGGTAAATTGAATAATATGGATAGCAAGAATAAGACAATTTCAGCAAAACCGGTGGTGATAAGCAGGAAAATAACTTTGCGAATATTATTATAAATAATTCTGCCCTGTTTTATGCCCTCAATAATCGAGGCAAAATTATCATCAGCTAATATTATATCAGCAGCTTCTTTGGTTATGTCACTGCCACTCTTTCCCATAGCTATGCCAATATGGGCTTGTTTTAATGCTGGAGCGTCATTTACGCCATCTCCGGTAACAGCAACAAAGTGATTATTGGCAATTAAAGAGCTAACAATTTCACGCTTTTGCATTGGAGCAATGCGGGCAAATATATGAGTTTTAGCAATAAATTTATTTAAATATTCTTTGCCTTTTTTTAAAGCTTCATCAATTTGCTTGCCGGTGATAACTCTATCATCGTTAGAGTCAACCAGTCCACATTGATGGGCAATAGCAAGAGCAGTGTCGGGGTGATCTCCGGTAATCATAGCTACTTCAATATTGGCACTTCTGCAATATTGCATTGCTGGTTTTACTTCTTTTCTGACTGGGTCAATCATGGCCACTAATCCTAAAAAAGTTAGGTTAAATAATTTGTCTTTATTGACATTATTTTTAGTTGAACCCTCTGCTACTGCCAAAACTCTATATCCCTGTCGTGCCAATTCCTGCTCTTGCCTTATTATGACCTGTTTATCAATCATAATATCTGCATCATCGCCGCTCATTTTAGAGCACATATTAATAATTTTTTCAGTACTACCTTTAGTAAAAATATATTTCATATCGTCACAGCTGCAAATAGAAGCACAATAACCATTTTCTGATTCATAAGGAATTTCATCTATTTGCGGATAAAGAGTGGTAATATTACTTTGCTTTATTTGATATTTTTCACCTAAGATCAAAAAAGCAACATCAACCATATCGCCTCTAGCCTTTACTACTTTGTTATTTTTAATTTCCAACTGTGCTTCATTTGCCAGAACTCCCGCACGACACAATCTTGCTATTTGTGACTTATGTATTTTTGCTGGTTGATTTTCTTCGATTTGCAAACCCTGACCTTCTATCTCAATAATATCATTACCCGGCAGAGCAATTTTATTAGCAGTTAACTCATTAATAGTTAAAGTTCCTGTTTTATCAGAAGCGATAAAGGTGCAGGATCCTAGAGCTTCAGCAGCTATTAATTTGCGAATAATAACATTTTTAGCAGCCATACGCCTCATACCAATAGCAAGAGCAACGGTCATGGCAGCTGGCAGACCTTCTGGTATTGCAGCTATTGCTAAAGCAACTGATATAAAGATTATTTCAATAAATGACTGACCTCTAGCTAAAAAAACCCACATCAATAAAGCGATAGAAATCAAAGTAAAATAAGTTATTTTTAAGGTGAAATCTTCAATGCGTAAAAGTAGGGGCGGTTTAGTTTGTTTCTTAGCAGTAATTGTTTTGGCAATCTTTCCGATTTGGGTATTACTTGCAGTTGCTGTTACAATTCCAGATCCTCTGCCTCTGGTAATTATAGTGCCAGCAAAAGCCATATTATAGCATTCACCTAAAGGGGTGTCATCACCTGTTCTTACCTTGCTATCTTTAATAACTTCTAAAGATTCACCAGTTAATATTGATTCATCAATAGT
This sequence comes from Rickettsiales bacterium, assembly GCA_047619265.1. Taxonomy (GTDB): domain Bacteria; phylum Pseudomonadota; class Alphaproteobacteria; order Rickettsiales; family UBA1997; genus JAJTCH01. The sequence goes on from JBLHNE010000019.1 coordinate 12,324, forward strand.
TAAATTATGGGAAGAAATTAATTTGATATCAGCGGCCACTTTATCTCCTGATTCAAGAAGCATGACATCACCAATAACCACATTTTGGGAAGAAATTTTAATTATTTTGCCATCACGAATAACGGTGCTGAATTTAGGAACTATCTGTTTTAAAGCCAGCGCCGCTTTTGAGGCTGAATATTCCTGAAAACTGCCAATAGCAGCATTAATAAGTAAAACCGCAAATATGAATATGGCATTACTCATTTCTTTTAAAAATAAAGAAACGATGGCGGCAGCCAATAATATATAGATAAAAGGGTTTAGGAATTGCTGTAGAAATATGATAAATAAGGTAGGCACCTTGCCTTCAGGCAATATGTTTAATCCATATTTTTCGGTAAGATCTTTTGCTTGTTGGCTGGTTAAGCCTTTTTGCTCTATTGCTGAACTCATAAATTACTTTTTAAAAGCATTTCTAAATAACATGAATTCTTGAATATTTTCTATATCCAATATGCCAATCAATTCATTGTTTTCGATTACTGCAGCTACAGAAAAACGTTTAAGGATCATTTGTTCATAAGCTGCTGAAAGTTCCATATTGGGGTTTAATTCTAGAAAATTTTCGTTCATAGCTTGATGAAGAGAAATGGAACTGTTTTCTTTTGATAAAGCTTTAATGATATCATCCCTAGTTAAAACACCAATTGTTGTTTTCCCGTTAACAACAATAAATTCTTTTTCCTGACCGTTTAATGTTAGATCTACAGCTTTTTGAATAGGATCATTAAAATCAAGAGCAGTGTATTGGCGCATGGTTAAATCTTTAACCTTAAATTTAGAAAGTAATGATTTAATATCTTCATGCATTGCTTCACCTTTGGCAGCTAAAAAAATAAATATTCCAATAATTGCCAACCAAGGATTATTAATATTGATAGCCATAACAACAAACAAGATTGCTAAAAATTGACCAATAACAACAGAAATTTTAGTAGCTTTTAATCGACTCATATTCATAGCTAAAAAAGCACGCAAAATTCGCCCACCATCCATTGGAAAGGCTGGAATAAGGTTGAAAATTGCCAACATAAAATTAAGCAGGCATAGATAAAATAGAAAATATTGACTGATAAAATCATCTATATTCATATTTTTGATTTGATCGGAAGAGGGAAACTCACCCCCAATATCAATAATAAGATAGAGCAATGCAGCAATAGAAAAACTTACTATAGGGCCGGCAATGGCCACAATTAGTTCTTGTTTTGGATCTTTGGGAATTTTTTCAATTTGTGCCATCCCTCCAATTGGCAATAAAACAATTCTTCTGGTTTGGCAACCAAACTTGCGAGCAGTCAAAGCATGGCCTAATTCATGTAAAACCACACAAGCAAATAAAGCAAAAATAAATGATATTCTAAGAATTCCTTGATCGAAATTGAGCCCTTCGTCTGACCCTATAAGTAGAACGTAAGCCAATAAAAACAGAAATGTCCAATGAACATATATTTTTATATTAAAAATATTTCCCAGGAGTAATGATGATTTCATGTTTAAATTTATTAATTTTTTATTTATTTAAGCAGCATCAAGCCACCAAGACCAAGTAATATCAATCCTCCTATAGCTTGACTGTAGCTGGCACAAGAACTATTAACTACTTTTTGCATTGCAAATATTGCCAGTAGAAAAATGATTAAATCATCAAGCAAGATATAAAGATAATATTTCAAAGCTGACATTTCGATTAGCGAAAGCGTGTGGATGTAAATTACCGGCAATGCTGATGAACAAACAAATTCAATCGCATTAACTGCAAAAGCTAAGCCGACTATATCAATCACGCTGGCAAAACCGATGGGAGCATTAACCGTTTTTCTTATTTTGTGGATGGTGTTTTGACGTTTTTTATTATCTTCAATATGACAAACTGCAACACCCCGATTTAGAATTAATTGATAAATTTTATTTATGCCAAAACCAATTGCACTTAAAGCGATAATTAAGGTGAACGAGCGAGTATAGCCGATAAAAAGAAAGCTATTAAGCCAGGCAACCCTAAATAAATAATAAAGAATTGCGAGAACGTCCAAAACTCCGTGTCAATTTAAGAACTAGCTTAAAATGAGCGTCAGCTTATTTTAATTTTAGTTATTT
>JBLHNE010000020.1:0-14084 GCA_047619265.1 Rickettsiales bacterium
AGAAGATGTAGCGTCAGAAGTCCACTAGTTACTTGTTCACCAGTTGATACAATAGAGTCATATTCAGCTAAAGATTGATTGCTTTGCAAATCAGAAACTTGATTACAATAATCAACTAATTGATTAGTAACCCCAGACATTGCAGAAACAACTACAACAACTTTGTTTCCTAAATCGATTTCTTTTTTAACTTTTAAGGCAACCTGTTTAATCCGGTCGATACTACCAACCGAGGTACCGCCAAATTTTTGGACTATTAACATTTAATATTTTGAAATTGGAATTAATTAGGTTTTATTGATTTTGTATTTTCCAGCAGTTTTTTAGAGAGTTTTAATGATTTTTGTTTAAATGTTTAATAAATTTTAAAAAATTATTTAGACAAAAATCTTTAAAAATTAACAAAATAATGATATAGAGTGAAATCTTAACAGAAAGTAGATATTGCTTTGCAAGAAAAATCTCTAAATTTAATATTAATCGATCAAGACCAAAAGCCTGTTATCGAACATTTCTGCAAAACCACTCTTAACTTCACATTCTTTAATGATATTGTCGCGATTATCGAAAATCACAACTTTACCTTCTTTGAGATTAGTTAATATTGTTTCGTGACTATTCATTATGCCCATGTCTCCATCTGAAGCAGGAATAGTGGCTAAATGACATTGTCCTTTAAATAGATATCCTGTTGGAGAAATAATTTCGACTTCTAATTCTTTGTGCATATTTTTAATTACTAGTTACTAATTACTAAGTTATTAAAGATTAGTTACATAAATTTGTAACTAATAATTAATAACTAGTAATTGAATATTTTTTTATTCTTTTAGCAATTTTTCACCTTTAGTGATTGCCTCTTCAATACTTCCTACCATGTAGAATGCATTTTCTGGAAGATGATCGTATGTACCTTCAACAATTCCTTTGAAACCTTTAATAGTATCTTTTAGAGGAACTAATACTCCTGGAGAACCGGTGAAAACTTCAGCAACATGGAAAGGTTGAGATAAGAATCTTTGAATTTTTCTAGCTCTAGATACAGTTAATTTATCTTCTTCAGACAGTTCATCCATACCTAAAATTGCAATAATATCTTGCAATGATTTATAGGCTTGAAGAGTTTTTTGAACTTCTCGAGCAATGTTGTAATGTTCATCACCAACAATTCTTGGATCTAAAATTCTTGAAGTAGAATCAAGAGGGTCAACTGCAGGGTAAATTCCCATTTCAGCTATTTGTCTAGATAAAACAGTTGTAGCATCAAGGTGAGTAAAAGACGTCGCCGGAGCCGGATCAGTTAGATCGTCAGCAGGAACATAAATCGCTTGAACAGAGGTAATTGATCCTTTTTTAGTTGAGGTAATTCTTTCTTGCATTGCACCCATATCGGTTGCAAGAGTTGATTGATAACCAACAGCAGATGGAATTCGACCAAGCAGTGCAGAAACTTCAGAACCAGCTTGAGTGAAGCGGAAAATATTATCTACAAAAAATAACACATCTTTTCCTTCTTCATCTCTAAAATATTCTGCTTGAGTCAATCCTGACAAAGCAACTCTAGCTCTAGCTCCAGGAGGCTCATTCATTTGTCCATAAACAAGCGCAACTTTTGATTTTGAAAGATCATCAATATTAACAATTTTAGAATCGATCATTTCGTGATAAAGATCATTTCCTTCACGAGTTCTTTCACCAACACCAGCAAAGACAGAATATCCGTCATGGGCTTTAGCAACGTTATTGATTAATTCCATAATTAGTACAGTTTTGCCAACTCCAGCTCCACCAAACAAGCCAATTTTTCCACCTTTTGCATATGGCGCTAATAAATCCACAACTTTAATTCCAGTAACAAGCATTTCGCTTTCAGTTGCCTGATCAATAAGTTCTGGTGCAGCAGCGTGAATTGGAGCGGTTTTAGTGGCGTTAATTTCACCTCTTTCATCGATTGGCTCACCAATAACATTCATGATTCTGCCTAAAGTAGCTCCTCCAACTGGAACAGTAATTGCAGATCCTGTATCGGAAACTAAAGTTCCACGAGCTAAACCATCGGTTGAATCCATCGCAATAGTACGAACAGATCTTTCACCAAGATGTAAAGCCACCTCAAGAATTAATTTTTTACCATTATTACTGCACTCTAATGCATTTAGAATTGGCGGTAATTCACCATGTTCGAATTCCACGTCTACAACTGCAGAAATGATTTGCGTTACTTTTCCTTGAATAGTCATTACTTTATTTTAAAGAGTTGGTTTGATTTTTTTATACATTTTTAGCCAGAATAGCCAAAGAAAGGCAAAATTTACAAGAAAGCTTTTTACAACTCAAGTAAAAAAATGTTGCTATTGTAAATTCGGTAATTAAAATTCGCCGCCTCAAAAGATCTTTGAAAATACTCTAAAAAATACCTTTAATATATTTTAAAACATGGCTACTAAAAGAACTTGGCAACCAAGCAAAATCAAACGCAGAAATACTCATGGCTTCAGAGCTCGCATGGCAACTGTTGGCGGCAGAAATGTAATTAATAATAGAAGAGCTAAGGGCAGAAAAAAACTTACTGTTTCAGGTTAAATTCACTAGCCCAACTAATTAAATGGTTAATGATTTAGTAAAATTAATCATTAACCATTTAATCATCAAAATGATTTTAATTTCCATCAAAAATCGCTCCGATTTTCTTCAGCTTTCCAAATCTACCCTTCGATTTCATTCCAAAACATCTTTAGTTCTAGCCGGCAAGGCCCCTGAAAAATATCTAGTTAATCCTCGCACCAATAAAAACGACGATTTTTGCAGATTTGGCTTAACCGTCAGTAAAAAAATTGGTAATGCTGTTGTTAGAAACAAAACTAAAAGAAGATTTAGAGATATTTTTTCTAAGTTACATCAAGAAAATTTTACTCAAAATGGTTTTGACTACGTAGTAATAGCTAAAAAAGAAATTACTGGCGCTGCTTTTTTAAAAATTTATGATGATCTAAAATTTTGCTTAAAACATATCAAACGGATCAACCAAGAAAATGCCTCAAAATAATCAGAATCAAGACCAAAAAAAAACCAATAGAAAAGTTCTATTAATTTTTATATGTTTCTTTTCCACCTTCATCATTGTTGATATTGCCTACATTACAATCGCTACAAAAACTTGGCGCGGATTAGCGACCGAAAATGGTTACCAAAAAGGCTTAAAATATAATGAAGCTATTGAGGAAGTTAAGAAACAAAAAGAATTAGGATGGAATTTAAAGATCAAATATCAGAAAAAAGCCTCTAAGTCTGGAGATTTGCAAGTTCAGCTTCTAGATAAAGATAATCAAGTAATCAGTAACGCCAATTTAACTGCTAGCATTAAACGCCCTGTTCAAGTAGGAAAAGATTTTAACGCTATATTAAAATTTGATACAAAGACAAAAACCTATAATTCACCAATAAATTTCTCATTAATTGGACAATGGGATGTTGAAATCATAGCTATTAGAAATGGAGAAGTTTATCAAGATGTTAAAAGACTAGTGGTTCAATAAATTCCTCAATTAACCTCTGTCCACTATCCATTCTGCGTTTTATCAAATATGATTCGATTTAACAACATGAATTACTTGGTTTTTCTGAAACTGATCTTTTAAATAAAATTAAATTTATTCCATAATTAAAATCCATATCAATAAGAGCTTTGGCGTTAATTAATTATGCGGTTATTTCTGATAAAAAAATCTACAGATATTAATACGCACCCAAAGGTGAATATTAATCAAAAGGAAGAATGGGATAAATTTTAATCTTATTTACCTTCCGGACATACGGTCTACCGCAGCAGTAGGAAGAAGAATATAATATTTTCCAGGATAATTCATTCTTGCAGCTAAATTTTCCGCTCGCTTCCCCCTTCCAAAAAATACATCTCCACGAACTGCTCCTTTAATTGCCGAACCAGTATCTTGAGAAATCACTAATTTTCGATAAGGATTAGGGGAATTAATATCAAGCCACATTGGAAACCCTGTCGGCATTATTTTATTATCCACAGCAAGAGATCTTTCCGCCATTAACGGCACGCCTTGAGATCCAAAAACTTGAGAATCGTTTGATTCTTGAAAGAAAATGTAAGATTTATTGATATTCATCACTCTTCTAGCTGGTTCAGGATTATTTCTTAACCATTTTTTAATAGAAAAATAAGATACACCTCCAGATTTAATGATATCATTCTTAATAATATACTTGCCAATTGAGGTATATGAGTGGCGATTTTTGCCACCAAAACCTATATTAACAACAGATCCATCATCTAAAATAACTTTTCCGCTTCCTTGAATTTGCAAAAAGAATAAATCGACAGGATCGTCAACGTAAATAATTTCTAGATTTTTTCCTAGCAACGCACCATTCTCAATTTCTTCTCTGGTTAAATTTAAGTCGGAATAACTTTTTGGCTTAGAATAAATTGGATATTTATAAGTCTCGGTTCTAAATCTACTACCTCTAAGTTCTGGAACGTAATATCCGGTAAATTTTCCAATTGCTTCTTCATTTTTATTTGAAACTTCAAAAGGAACAAACCAATTTTCAAAAAAGTTTCGAGCCTGAGCGGAGCTTAAGGAATTTATTTCCCGCGCAATATCGCAAACATCTTTAAAATCCATCACTAAAATATTGCCAATTTGATTACCAATTGGTTTATTTCTCGGCATTTTATAGAATTTATTGCAGGAATTAATCAAAGATCTTACAGCTTGATTTTGATTATCTTGTCTCCAGCCAGGAAGTTGAGAAAAATCGATTTGATTTAATCTAATATCACCTTTTCCTTTAATTACTAAAGTGGCAAATGAGCACGAAAAAAGACTTAAGATAAGAAAGAGAGCGGTAATTTTTTTAATCATTTTAATTCAAATTATTAATAGCTGCGCTAAAACTTACATTTTAACTATTTAACTAGTGATTTTTAAACAAATTTATTTAGGATTTTTCGGCTTCCGCAATTTAGCCCTATAACTTCAATAAATAAACTAAAAATATGGATATTATTCCTTTCGATCAAAGAGACGGCTACATTTGGTACAATGGCGAATTTGTTAATTGGAAAGATGCTAAGGTTCACATTCTAAATCATGGCTTACACTACGCTTCTTGCGTTTTTGAAGGCGAGCGTATCTACAACAAGAAAATCTTCAAATGCACCGAGCATAGCGAAAGATTACATCGCTCAGCTGGCATGCTTGGTTTTAAAATTCCCTACAGCACAACAGAATTAGATAAGGCTAAAAAAGAAATTTCCGCAAAACAAAATATTACTGATGGCTATATGCGTTGTTTTGCATGGAGAGGTTCTGAAAAAATGGCAATTTCTGCCCAAGGAAACAAAATTCACACTGCAATTGCTTGTTGGCCTTGGCCCCCATATTACTCTTCCGAAGCCAGAAAAGCTGGACTAAAACTCGGATTTGCAAAATATAAACGCCCTTCCCCAGAAACCGCGCCAGTCGCCGCAAAAGCTGCTGGCTTATACATGATTTGTACAATCAGCAAACATGAAGCGGAAAATGAAGGATTTAACGACGCTTTAATGCTCGATTATCGCGGATATCTGGCTGAAGCAACTGGCGCTAATTTATTTTTGGTAATGAAAAATGCCAAAGGAGAGGAAGAGCTGCACACTCCTGAAGCAGATTGCTTTTTAAATGGCTTAACTCGTCAAACCATTATTAAACTTGCTAAAAATATGGGTATAACAGTTGTTGAAAGACACATTATGCCAGAAGAATTAGCAGATGTAGACGATGCATTTTTAACCGGAAGCGCAGCAGAAATAACCAGAATTGGATCAATCGCCAATAAATATATTTATCCGGATGCCAGTAAAATGACTTTAGATTTGATGCAAGCCTACAATGATTTGGTAAGAAGTTAAAATATTGAGTCGTCGTCAAAATAGGTTTATGCAATTATGAGACTGGGAGTTTGCACAAAAACCCCAGTCCATCCTCTACCTAAAAGCGTCAACCCAGAAAAATATTCAGCCAATGAAAAACCCTAATTACCAAAAAATCATTTCAAAACTGCTTCTAATTATTTTTATCTTAAGTTTCTTTTTTTGGATTTTTATCACTACACAATCCACCAAAAAGAGCCAGATAATAAAACCAAATAACCCAGCCAGAACATCTTCTCAAACTCAAATAATCTTCGGAAATGCTACAATAATTGATGGAGATACAATAATTATCAATCGTAAACGCATTCGCCTAATTGGAATTGACACACCTGAAACAAAGCAAAAATGTTTAGATAAAGATAATTATGAATATTTATGCGGAGAAATGGCGACAATATTTTTGAAAAAACTAATTAAAAATCAGAAAGTTGAATGTTTTTCAGAAAAAAAAGATATCTACAAGCGATATTTAGGAATTTGCAAATTTGATAATATCAATATTAATCACGAAATGGTCAGGAGCGGAATGGCTGTAGTTTATAATCTGAAAGAAGCGAGCGTGGAATTGAAAAATTTAGAAAAAACCGCAAGAAGTGATAAATTAGGAATTTGGCAAGGATCTTTTGAAGAGCCAAAGAGATATCGGAAACGTCAAAGGAGGCGTTAATCTTAGTTTACCATATCAAATATTCGTGTTTTATCTGCGCTGTAGTCATAGATTTCTAACTTAACAGAATTAGGAAAATATTGAATATCTTCTACTTCAGCTTTTCTGTCTTCATCGCTTTGCCAATCATAAAATCTGATCTGTTCACCATCACGAACCAAATTTCCAGAACTAATCTCAATTTCAGATCCATTTTGTCGATCATAACCTGTCCAGGACCATGATTTAACAGGAGTTAAAATGGTTAGTAAGAAAAATACCGGAATAATTAAACTAAAGAAACTTCCAGAAAGTTTCCTGGAAAACTTACTAAAAATCTTATTGGAAAGTTTACTGGAAAGGTTGACAAAAAGTTGGGTTTTGGATTGTGGTTTTTCTTTCATAATTTATGGGAAATTGATTGACATTTGATCAAAATATATCTTAAATGACGCCTCTTTTAAAGCTCCATTAAATGTTTGCTTTTTAGTTTATTTTTTTTGTCGGGGTGTAGCGCAGCCTGGTAGCGCATCTGGTTTGGGACCAGAGGGTCGGGAGTTCGAATCTCTCCACCCCGACCATTTAAAATAATCTTACTAAGTATCTCAAAAAAACTAATTTCCTGAATAGCGATTTTATAGATTTATAATTTTTGCCCTCCAACTTCTTGAGTTTCAACAGAAACTTTATTCGCAAATTCTTCATTATCTTTTAATTCATCAAGAAATTCTCTCAATTCCTTCATTTCTTGCGAATTATAATCAATACTATTACTTCTTTTCCTTGTTCCGTGCGGACTTTCCTGTTCTATCTTAGTCTTTCTTTCAGGATGAGGTCCTTCAGAAAATGTTACCCTTCTCTCAGTTTTAGTGCTTGGCGTTATAGCCTTTCCTTCACTTGATGTTGATTCAACTAATTTTCCCATATTTTTATTAAACAATTATTAATAACTAATATTCTATATCTGGTAATTAAAAATTTAATAAATTGGGAACTTCTCGCAAAGTTTTTTTACTTCTGCTTTAACTTTTTCTTCCAAATCAGCATTTCCTTCAGGATTGTCGCCCATGGCATTTTTAACAAAACCTTCTAAAACATCGCAAATTTTTTGACCAATCCATTCAAACTCAGTCTCACCAAATCCACGAGTAGTTCCGGCTGAAGTGCCGAAACGAAGACCAGAAGTTACAAATGGACTTCTAGGGTCGTTTGGAATGGCATTTTTATTACAAGTTAAACCTGCCCTTTCCAAAACTTTTTCCGCTTCTTTACCAGTTAAATCAACCAAAGGGGTTAAATCGACAACCATCAAATGGCAATCGGTTCCACCAGTGGTAATTTTTAAACCGCGATCAACCAAAATTTTAGCTAAAGCTCTGGCATTTTTAACAACTGCAGCAGCATAAGTTTTAAATTCTGGCTGCAAAGCTTCTCCGAAAGCCACTGCTTTTGCCGCAACAACATGCATTAAGGGTCCGCCTTGAAGACCTGGGAAAACTGCGGAATTAATTTTTTTAGCTAGCGCTTCATCATTAGTTAAAATAATTCCACCACGAGGACCACGAAGAGTTTTATGAGTTGTAGAAGTTGTAATATGGGCGTGAGGAACTGGAGATGGATAAGCTCCGCCAGCAACAAGGCCAGCTAAATGGGCCATATCAACCATCAAAATTGCGCCAACTTCATCAGCTATTTTTCTAAACCTTGCAAAGTCAACAATTCTTGGATAAGAAGAAATTCCAGCAATAATTATTTTTGGTTTGTGTGTCCGAGCTAATTTTTCCATTTGTTCATAATCAACCAAACCATCATCAAGTTTAATTCCATATTGAACCGAATTTAACCACATTCCTGAAATAGTTTTCATTGCTCCATGTGTCAAATGACCACCAGCGGCAAGGCTCATTCCCAAGATCGTATCTCCAGGTTGAAGGAGTGCCAAATAGACCGCAAGATTGGCAGACGCCCCAGAATGTGGCTGAACATTAGCAAATTTACAATCGAATAATTCGCAAATTCTTTTAATTGCCAAAGATTCTACTTGATCAACAAATTCGCAACCACCGTAATATCTTTTCGCCGGATATCCTTCGGCATATTTATTGGTTAAAACTGAACCCTGAGCTTCAAGAACGGCACGGCTTACAATATTTTCTGAAGCAATTAGCTCTATTTGATATTTTTGACGATCAATTTCTTTTGAAATTGAAGAAAATATTTCGCTATCTTGTTGTTCTAAATTATTGGTGAAGAATTTCTTATTCATAAAAAAATTAATTGGTTTAGTGATTTACAAAGGTTTTATTACATGTTTTGCAGAAAAAGATTATACTTTAAATCTGCTCCAAATTCCTTTTTCTTCAATTTTTTCAATTAAAGAATTAGCAAAGTTTGATCCAATATTACTAACTTTTCCAGAAAGTAATTCCTTAATTAGGCCTTTTTTCTTGGTTTCAATATTAATGAATTTAACTTTATCTCCATATTTTTCTTTCATCTTAGATCTGGCATCAGAAATTCCGTCAATCAAACCAAATTCTAGAGCCGTTTTTCCAGACCAAAAAGCACCATTGAAAAGCTCGTCGTCAGATCTTTTTAACTTATCTTTTCTATTTTCACGAACCAAATCTTTAAAGCTTTCATAAACATCTTTTTGCGCTGCTTTTAAAATATCTATACTTTCAGAATTTTCTGGAGAGAAAGGATCTAACACTGCCTTATTTTTACCTTGCGCGTATATTCTTCTTTCTACACCAATTTTTTTAATTAAATCTTCAAAGCCAAATCCGGCTGAAATAACGCCAATTGAACCAACTATTGAAGCATTATGAGCAAAAATTTCGTCTCCAGCCAAAAGAATGAAATATCCACCAGAAGCTGCTACATCCTGAGCGAAAGTGTAAACTGGAATTTTTTTCTCTAATGATAATTCACGAATTCGATTAAAAATTAATTCCGATTGAACTGGAGAACCGCCAGGAGAATTAACATTAATTGCTACAGCTTTTAGTTTTTTAGTATCGAACGCTTTTTCTAAAATCGGACTGACATTATCAATATTTACCCCCGATTCCATTTTACTACCCTTTCCAATAACTCCCGACAAATTAACCACCGCGATATTTTGGGCTTTTTTACAGCAAATTTTTTTAAGCTTTGTAAATATACAATTGTTAGATTTATTGCAGTTCATTTTAATGTTTTTGTTTGTTTAAAATAATATGTCCTCTCAAATAAGACCTTTCAAAAATGCTTCGTAAATAACTGCGAATATTAATTAATGTGTATAAAAATAAAATAAAAATAATCGAAATCCACAAACCTTTTGGACCAAGAATTTCCATTATTGCGCCTGTTGCAAAAATTCCACAAATATTACCAATTAAACAGACTTTAGCAAAAGCACTATTAACTGCCAGTCGCTGGGTTGGTTTATATTTTTCATTAATCAATATTAGGGCTGGAACTTTTATTCCAATTCCAAATCCAAAAAGTAAAAATAGTAAGATTGCAATAATTACAAAATTATGAATAAAAAACAGTGTAATTGCGCAAGCAAGCGAGGCAAGAGTGAAAATCATCATTAAAAAACGACGATTAATTGCATCGGTTAGAAAACCTATTGGAACTGAGAAGATGGTACCAAATAAAAAAACTGAAAATAAAATGGCCGCCCGATTTATTTCAAGGCCAATTTGAATTCCATAAATAATTATAAAGGCACCAGTCGCAGCCTGAACATAGTTAAATACAAAACCACCAAGCATAATTTTTGGTGAAATTTTAATATATCTCATTAACCCAACTTTTTTCCCTTCTTTAACAATATTATTAGCATCTTTAAAAAGCATCATGGGAACCATCGAAAAAACATAAAGACCTGCCGCAATGACATATGGTAAAAATCCATCAGATCCAATATATCCTAAAATAATTGCGCCAAAAGAGCTGCCTAATGCCATTAACATTCCGCCAGTTGACACAATAATGGCTTTACGATGAGGAGGCGAAATATCTAGAGTGATTGATTGCCTGATAACTGAGAAAGAAAATAAAGCGGCGCCGAAAATAAAAACAATAAATAGCCAAACAAAATAGCCAAAATATTGATACATCAACAAAACCATGGTTGCAGCGATTAAGCTGGAAATTTGAATGGTTTTTAATACACCAATTTTTCTTGCTATAATTGGCACATATTTAGCAAATAATACGCCTGCAAAAATTTGTGTTGCCGCAGAAAGAGAAATTAAAATTTCACTACCAACAAATTTATCCATCTTAATGGCAATCAAAACCATCGTCATTCCAAAAGGTAGTGAGGAAAGGAAAATTGAGCTATAAACTGAAAAAAGATTGAGGGCTAATTGTTTTGTGTTATTCATAGTCTTTAACGCCAAAAAACCCAAAGCTCTTATCTGGGTAGTGGAATAGGAACTTTGGGTCTTAGGAAAAATTATTAATAATGATTTTTACATCATTTTACGAACATCGGTCAAATGACCATTAACTGCGGCAGCAATTGCCATTACTGGGCTGACTAAATGAGTTCTTCCACCTCTTCCTTGTCTTCCTTCGAAATTACGATTAGAAGTAGAAGCGCAGCGCTCACCAGATTCAAGTTGATCGGAGTTCATTGCCAGGCACATGGAACAACCGGGTTGTCTCCATTCAAAACCAGCTTCAATGAATATTTTATCCAAACCTTCAGCTTCAGCTTGTTCTTTCACTAGGCCAGATCCGGGAACTACCATTGCTAGTTTAATGTTTTTAGCAATTTTTTTGCCTTTAACTAAACCAGCAGCAGCTCTAAAATCTTCAATTCTGCCATTGGTACAAGAACCAATGAAAACTTTATCGATTTGAATTTCTTCTAAAGCCATTCCCGATGTTAAACCCATATATTCTAAAGATCTTTTTACTGCTTCAGATTTGCCTTGATCTTTGTAATCTGTAGCAAATGGAACTGTAGCAGTGATTGGTAGCGCATCTTCTGGGCTAGTTCCCCAAGTTACTTGTGGAGCAATTTCGTCGGCATGTAGAGTTATTGTTATATCGTAAGCTGCGCCAGAGTCGGATTTTAAAGATTCCCAATATTGAAGAGCTTTGTCGAAATCTTCGCCTTTTGGAGCAAGTGGTCTTCCTTTTAAATATTCGTAAGTTTTAGAATCAGGAGCGATTAAACCAGCTCTAGCTCCAGCTTCAATTGCCATATTGCAAATTGTCATTCTACCTTCCATTGAAAGAGCGGAAATTGCTTCTCCAACATATTCAATTACAAAACCAGTTCCGCCTGCTGTTCCAATTTTAGCAATTACTGCCATGGTGATGTCTTTTGCGGTGACCCCAAAACCAAGCTCGCCTTCAATTTTAACCAACATGTTTTTGGCTCTTTTTTGAATTAGAGTTTGAGTTGAAAGAACATGCTCAACTTCTGAAGTTCCAACTCCAAAAGCAAGCGCTCCAAAAGCACCATGAGTTGAAGTGTGAGAATCTCCACAAACAATAACCATTCCCGGTTGAGTGAAGCCTTGTTCTGGTCCAACAATATGAACAATTCCTTGTTTTTTGTCGTCTAGGTCAAAATATTTAATGCCAAATTCTTTGCAATTAGCTTCTAGGGTTTCAACTTGAATTTTTGAAGTTGCATCTTTAATTCCAGCAGTTCCATTTCCGCGATCGGCATTGGTAGTTGGAACATTATGGTCGGCAACTGCCAAATGTGCAGCTGGATTTTTTGGTTTTCTGCCAGCAATTCTAAGGCCTTCAAAAGCTTGCGGGGAAGTTACTTCGTGAATTAATTGGCGATCAACATAGATTAATTGGCTAGAACCATCGTCGTCGATTAAATGAGAATCCCAGATTTTGTCATATAGAGTTTTAGGAGCTGAATTATTGCCATTTGAAGTGTCGCCAGTCATTTTGGTATTTGTTTTAAGTGGAGTAGAAGAGTTCTATAGAAAGGCGGGCATTTTAAGGTAAATAATTTAATTTCCAACCAACAATTACAAGGGGCGAGGAAAGTAGGGTTATTTCCATGAAAAAAATTCCAAAATGAGTAATGGAATAGGGTAATTAAAAAAACACTCGGTCTAATAACCCTCCAGTGAGGGGGATGGTTATTAGACCGAGTATTTTTTTATAAAGAAGATTTTAAACTTTAATTTCAGGTATCAGATCGATTAGTAAAAAAAGAATAATTGCTAAATATGAGATTGCTATCAGAAGTCCGATCCAAGAGATGATTTTGATTGAAATTAGAGAAGAGAATTTTAGGTCGGAGAATTTTGCGGAGAAAATAACAAAGGCAATGACTAATAGAATTGTAGCGTAGATTAAAGCAAAGAAACCGTTGTTTAAATAGTCTGTCAGCACAAAAAAACCATAAAGCAGAATCATTGGCACTAAAAAATTTATCATTGCCGATAAAAATTTATCACTTCTCATTTTTATAATTTTAATTTTATTTAATGAAAGACAATAAAAAACCCCGTAAGCCCTAAAACTTACGAGGTTTTTTAAAAGTAACTTTTAGATATTTAGATTATCTAAAGATCAATATTGAAAGATAATGCACAAGCAGTTGCAGTGTTTGTGGTAGAATATGCAGCAGTGTTAGTTGCTGTACTACCACCAGAATCATTACAACCATCTTCAGCTTGATCTGCAATATTGGCACCATTTTGTAGTGTTCCTGCTGTAGTAGCATCATTACCACCTACAGACCTAATTTTTCCAGCATTGGCAATTCCATCATCAGATTTGATATCGATTGCACGAGCATCACTTGGAGTTAGTGCTGCAGTTGGAGTCATGGTTATAGCAGCAGTTGATGCCGCAGTAGTTGGAGCTGTAACTGTTCCAGTAAGTATGATTACGTTGTGATTAGTAACATAATCAAATGCCCAACCAGCACCTCTACCAATTTTTGAAGCAGGCATTCCAGCAACTGTATCAACTGCAGGTACAGCTGTAGAAGCAGCAGTTAGAACAAAAGTATTAACTAATGCCCCACCAGTAATATCAGCATTTCCAGGTGTAAAACTAGCATCAACAAAACCATCATTTTTTAGATGTTGCCAAGCAATATTACCTTCTAAGCGATTATCTGCAGTTGTGTTGGTAGCGTTAGGGGCATAATACTGAATTTGACCATCATTATTACCAAAAACACCTGTTGCATTTGTGGTTAAAGTAGTATCGGCAGAGAAAGTTCCTGGAATAAGACTGTTATAATCTCCTGGATATGCGGTGTATCTGTCGAAGAATCCGTTAACAGCTGTTTGATATCCTCTAGCTTCAGTACCTACACTACGAAGACTAGCGTTCTTGATTAAACTGGCACCACCAGTTACACCGGCAATAAATAGACCGATAATAATTAAAACAATAGACAACTCGATTAACGAGAAGGCTTTTTTATTGTTTGGTTTGAAAGTTTTTTTATTCATATTTTTTTTGGGGGGGGTTGGTTATTAAAATAAATTAGAG
>JBLHNE010000021.1:0-12500 GCA_047619265.1 Rickettsiales bacterium
AACAGAGACTTAAAACTATTAATAACAACGCCTTGGATTTCGATCTGGGGCCAAATATAAAAGAGGAAGATAAAAAAAACCTAGCAAGTGAAATTGTTGATTTTGGTAAAATTGATGAAATATTATCTAAATTTGACTCTAATGCTCCTACTGTTTTCAATAATCTGGTGTTTATTAAAAAATATGGAGCTCTAGCCAGTAAATTCTCATATAACATTCCAAGATTCGATCCCAACCATCAAGCTCCAAATTATCAAAAAAAGATCTCGGTCTATGGAGATCTATATGATCCAAGTGGAGATATTGAGGTGTTGTTTAGAAAATTCGATAATCTTGGCCTTGAAACCAAAAATCAATTCGCCGACTATAACGTAAAATATTCCGAATTATCTAAAGATATCGATTTTAGTAAAAAATACTATTCTTTCCCTTTTGATTTAACCATGGAAAGTAAAAAATGAGGAAACTAAATGCGCGATAATAGATCACCTAATTCAATACAAAATTTTGGCGGCATGAGGGAAGAAAAACCTGATTCTGCGATTCAAAATGAAGGTTATATAAAAAAAATATTTTTTCTAAAGAAAAAAGTTGTTTTCAGTATTATTGTTACGAGTATCGTCTTTGTAGGAATAATGCTGATGCTTTTTTATAGAAATTACAAAATCCAACAAAATAATGTTGATATTAAAAATATAAAATCCCAAATATCTTCCTTAAAAAACAAGTCAGATAACATTGAAGACCGAATTAAAAATATTAAAAAATATAAAGAAATTTGGATCACTTCCGAAAGCAGAAGAAAAGATTTTGATGGTATAAAAATTGCTGATTTTAATCAGAGTTTTAAGTTGCTTACTGAAAAATATAAACTTTTTAAACCAACTATCAAAATATCCGCACCAGAAATTTTAGAAAAAGGGGTTTATAATGTCCAAACTCTTAGTGTCAATTTGGTAAATTGCCAGATATCCTTTCAATCTTTAACCGATAGAATAGCAATCGACTTTATTAATAATTTTTTTACTATTTTGCCCGGATATGTCGTAATAGAAGATCTTTCAATGGAAAAGACCAAAAAAGATGGCTATAGCAATCAAGATTTGATCGACATAAGTACTGGAGAATTAAAAGGATTAACTGAAACAAAAGTGAATTTTTATTGGTATTTTCTAAAGCGCAAAGCACAATCAAATTTATAAAATGAAATTAACCAATAAAATTTTATTTTTAGTATTCATATTATGCACTTTATCGAGCAATTCTTTTGCCCAATCAAGAGGTTCTCCAAGTAACCGATCGAATACATCAACCCAAGATTCTAAAGATGGGGAAGGGAAGGGAAATTTTATATCACAAATAATTAATTCGGTCGCGACCAGAAAGAATTCCTCGATAATGTATTTGGACACAGAAATTGATAAGGTCAAAAAAGCATTTGATGCTTTTGAAAACAATCGACCATTCCAAATTGATTCTCCGACTGAAACTCCCAATGGCATTATTGATCCGCCAGAAACCGAGACGTACGAAGACAATGCTAAGTCATATATTTATTTAGGTTCAATTTTATACAAATCTCCCAGTAATTGGTCCATTTGGATTAATGACCAAATATTATCTTCCAAGGACAACGAGGTTAGTAATGAACTGTACATAAAATCAATTAGTAAAGAGAAGGCAGAAATTTCTTGGACAATGAGTATTAGTAAATGGAAAATTCTCACTAATACAAAAACTTCGGAAGGAGCGCCAATTAATACTAATAATCAGGTTGAATTTAACTTTATACTAAGCTTTAATCAGACCTATATTCTAAACGGCAATAAAATTGTTGAAGGTAGAGCTTCTCCTTCAAAAAATTCCATACAACAATAATTTTCAAACAAACTACTATTAAAAAATATGGCACAAAATATTACAGACGACATTTTTGAACAAAAAATAGCTGATTCAAAAACCCCCGTATTGATTGATTTCTGGGCTCCTTGGTGTGGACCTTGTAAACAACTTTCGCCAATCATTGATGAATTATCAAAAGATTTGGGAGATAAAATCGAGGTTTACAAATGCAATATCGACGAGAATCCAGAATCCCCTTCTAAATATGCGGTTCGAGGAATTCCAACTTTAATGATTTTTAAAGACGGAAAATTATTGGACAGCAAAGTTGGATCTATTCCAAAAAGCTCACTTTATGAATGGGTAAAAAGCCACTCATAAATATTGGACTAAGATCACTAAATAATAAAAATCTTCTCTTTATGATAGAGAAGAAATAGAATAATTTCTTCTCTATCCAATCAGTTGTAGATTTACATTTTAAGTCACAATTATCTACAAAATTAATAATACTCATTATCAAAATTAATTATTAAATTTGATAATGAGTATTATTAATTTTAAGAACAAAATCTCCAACATCTCAAATATATTTACAGGGCAACATATTTTCTAGACTCTGCTATAGAATTGAAAATAGCAAAAAACAAAGGAATAACACAAATTGAGCGCTAGTTAAAGCATGTTTTTATTGATTAATTTGAATTCTGGCAGCAAGAATCGCTTTTTTAACTGATTGTGGAGAAGTTCCTCCAAAGCTAGTTCGGCTTCTAACGGAATTCTCTACTGTCAAAACCGAAAAAACCTCTTTAGTAATCCCAACTTCAATTTCCTTCATTTCCTCCAAAGATAAATCTGCCAAATCGCATTTTTTTTGTTCGGCCAGTTTGACAATTTGACCAGTAATGTGGTGGCATCGTCTAAATGGAATGCCCAGATTTTTAACTAACCAATCAGCCAAATCAGTCGCTGTTGAAAAGCCCTCACCTGCCATTTTTTTCATCTTTTCCTTATTAACTTTCAAATCTTTGAGCATTCCATTTATTGCCAAAATGCAAATGCGAATATTTTTGTGAGCATCAAAGATTGGCTCTTTATCTTCTTGAAGATCTTTTGAATAGGCGAGAGGCAAGCCTTTGACTAAAGTTAGAAGATTAATTAATGATCCAAAAATTCTGCCCGTTTTTCCACGAACTAATTCCGCGGCATCGGGATTCTTTTTTTGCGGCATGATAGAACTTCCTGAAGTGAAGGCGTCGGAAAGCGAAATGAAGTCAAAACCCTTACTCATCCAAACTACAATCTCTTCCGCTAAACGAGAAAGATGGGTCGCTAAAATTGCACTATTTGCAGAAAATTCAATGGCAAAATCACGATCCGAGACCCCGTCCAATGAATTAGCATTAGGGCGATTGAATCCTAAAATTTTAGCAGTTAACTCGCGATCGATTGGAAATGAAGTTCCGGCAAGAGCAGAGGAGCCGAGTGGGCATTCATTCAGGCGTTCTCTAGCGCCTACAAAACGAGAAATATCACGCTTAATCATTTCAAAATATGCCATCAAATGATGAGCAAAAGTGATTGGTTGGGCAGTTTGAAGATGCGTAAAACCCGGCATTACCGTTTCCAAATTTTCTTCTGAGCGAATCAGGATGGTTTTCTGTAAACCATTCAAAAGATCCACAATTTCATCAATGGCATCTCTAACGTAGAGTTTAAAATCTGTCGCCACTTGATCATTTCTTGAACGACCTGTGTGCAATTTTCCAGCCACATCGCCAATAATTTCCGTAAGCCTTCCTTCAATATTCAAATGAATATCTTCGAGTTCTTTTTTAAAAATGAATTTTCCTTCTGAAATTTCTTTTTTAATCTGCTTTAAGCCATCAATAATTTTTCCAGACTCATCTGCAGTTAAAATTTTAACTACCTCCAGCATTGAACAATGAGCAATTGAACCATCAATATCTTGCTTGTAGAGCTTTTGGTCAAATTCAATCGAAACATTAATCGCTTCCATAACTTCCGATGGAGCATTTTCAAAACGCCCTCCCCACATTTGATTGGATTTGGTATTATTTTCTTTGTTTTCTGACATGATAATTTCTAATTGAGGTTTATTGAATTTGAAAAAAGAATCTTAATTGCCCAAATAAGTAAACAATTTCTACTATCATTTTGGAGATAGGGCTTTATCACCCGAGTGGATAAATCCCTACTTAAGAAGAGTTAACCTTCTGAAGTAAAAATAAGCTTAGAAAGCTGCTCACCAAAAATATCTTGACGCCAGTCTTTAAGTACATTCTCAATCAATTTACTGCCCAAAATTAACTTAACCAAATTGGCTTGATTAATTATTAGCTCTGGATTTATTTGATATTTCTTTGCCTGAGATTCAAGCAATTCACGAGATTTTTGATAGGTTTCTTTTTGTTCTTCACTTAAGCGTAGTGCAATTTGAGGACTATTATGCTCTGGATTGTGAGCTAATTTTTTATTCTGATTTAAAATCAAATTAATAATTTCAGATTTTAAATCTGACTTGGAAATTCTGGTTTTAAAACCACATTTTGCCAATTCTCCAATATTTTTAGGGTTATTAAAGGCTATTTTGCTTACTATCTCATCTTTAATAATGAAACTGCGCGGCACATCGAGATTTCTGGCAAGACAATCTCTCCAAATTACTAAAGCCTCAATAATTTTTTGGTAAATAGCGCTCTTTCCTGAGAAAGAAAAATTTTTCAATAAATCGTCTTCTGCCAAATATTTTTGAACATTGTCGTCCATTTCTTTTTTTGCCCATTCCAGTTTATTTTCATCAACTAATTTTTGGGTCAAAATTTGGTAAATTTTTGGCAAATGTAAAACATCAATTTTGGCGTAAGCGATTTGATCTGGATGAAGCGGTCTTTTTCGCCAGTCACTTCTTTGCCAATCTTTAGATACTTCAATATCAAGCAGATTATTTACTAAATTTCCGTAGCTAATGGTAAAACCAAGTCCACAAAAGGCCGTCATTATTTGAGTATCAAACATCGCTTTTGGATCGAACTCTTGCATAGATTTATCTGGCAAGGATTGACTTAGAACTTCCAAATCTTGTCTTAAGCAATGAAAAATTTTGATGATTGCTGGATTATTTAGAATGCTCACCAAGGGTGAAAAATCAAAATCTTCCAACGCATCAATAGCAAAACAAACGCCGTTAACATTGATTTGAATTAGGCATAAAATAGAAAAATAGGTTTTTTCTCGGAAGAACTCAGTGTCAATAAAAGTTATTTTTGCCTTCTCAATTGAATCGCAAATTTTATTTAAATCGGACTGCTTAGTGATTAAGGACATTTATTTGAATTATGAGTTATTGGTTATTAATTTAGACCTAACTCAACCACAACGGGGCAATGGTCAGATGGCTTTACGCGCTCCATCATCATTGAATCGTCCATGAAAGCTGTCTGCAAAATATCGGTAGCTTTTGGAGAGGTAAGCAGATAGTCAATTCTCATTCCTTTGTTATAATTCCAGCAATTACCACGATAGTCCCACCAGCTGAAATTCTGAGTTTCAGGATTTATCATTCTAAAGCTATCTTGATATCCTAAATTCAACAATTCTCGAAATTTTCTTTTTTCATCAATGTGAAAGCAAACAGTATCTTTAAGATTTTTTGTATCAAAAACATCAATATTGAAGTTGGCAACATTGTAGTCGCCGCCAAAAACTGCAATTTCTCCTAACTTAAAAAGTTTTTCCATTCTAGCTTTTAAATCGTCAAAAAAACCCATTTTGTAAGAAAAACGCTCCGTTTCGTTAACTTTTTGACCATCCTCTAACTTTGCTCCGCCGTTAGGCACATAAATCGAAGCAACTCTTATTGATTGATTTTTAAACTCAATAACTCCTTCAATATATCTAGATTCAGAATCTAGTGCGTTCAGATTTTTAATAACATTTTTGATGGGTAATTTTGATAGAATTGCTACTCCATTATAACTTTTTTGCCCAAAAGTCTCGATATTATAGCCTAAATTAGAAATTTCATCTTTTGGAAACTTTTCATCTTCACATTTTATTTCTTGTAACAAAACCACATCAGGATTGGTCTCTTGTAGATAAAATAAAATATTTTCTAATCTGGCATTGGCAGAGTTAACATTCCACGAGACGATTTTTATTTTTTGCATAGATTAATTTTTTGCCCAAAAACTTTCAGGATAATATTTTTTTAATTCACTCTGATATTTTCTAGCCTCAGAAGTTAAGCCGATTGTTTGGTAAGCTTCATAGAGCCTGAAATAGGCTTCTGGAGTTTGATTGGTTCTGGAATATCTCGCTTTTACTGTTTGAAAATTTTTGATAGCGCCAACATAATTTCTACTTTCTAATTGAAATCTACCTACCGACATTTTGGCGCCAGCAATGTGATCATCTACCAAAATCAATTTAGTTCTAGCATCTCGTGAATATTTAGAATTTGGGAAACGAGCAATTAATTCCCTGAATGAATATGAAGCTAAATTGGCATGATCTTGAGCCCTTTGAATATCATTCATCTGATCGTAATAGGCGACAGATTTTAAGTAGTACATATAGGAAATGTCTGGGCTTGAGGGGTTATTACCAATAAAATCTGTACTAGTTGAAATAACCTCATCTAGTTTTCCGCCTTTATAGAAAGCATAAGCTGCCATGGTTTGAGCCTTAACTCCCCACTGTGAAAGAGGGTAATCGTCGCCAATTTTTTTAAAAGACTCTGCCGCAGCATTAAAATCACGATCTTTTAGCTCCTTAAGAGCTTTGACATAATCGCCTTCGGAGCTAGTTTTCTCATCTTTACTGGCACAAGAGCTAATAAATCCAAGGGATAGGATTAACAAAATTGAGATAGTTTTTTTCATATTATTTTATTTACGTATTGTAAGACTAAGTTGGTGAGCACTAAATCCTTCAGTTTTAGCAATTAAAGCTGCGTCGTTTTGTAAAGTTAAAAATCCCTTACTAGAACAATTAATAACCGACATTCTTTTTAGAAAATCAAACACTGAAAGACCACTGGAAAATCTGGCAGTTCCAGTGGTTGGAAGAGTGTGACTTGGTCCAGCAATATAGTCTCCTATTGCTTCTGGAGAATATTTACCAAGAAATACCGCTCCGGCATTCTTAATTTTCTCTAAAATTTTATGCGGAGAAGATGTCATGATTTCCAAATGTTCGGGGGCGATTCTATTGGCAATCTCACTAGCATCTCGCTCTAAATCTTTAACCAAAATTAAAGCTGATTTTTTTATGCTCTCTTTGATGATTTTAGCTCGTGATAAAGTTCTGGCAATTTTTTCCAAGGAAATATTAACCTCATTTAAAAAAGCCTCATCATCGCAAATTAAAATTGCCCTTGAATCAATTCCGTGTTCTAGCTGCGATAGTAAATCTGCCGCCACCCAATTGGCATCATTTTTAGCATCTGCAATAATTAAAATATCTGTTGGTCCTGCGATCATATCAATTCCTACAATGCCAAATAGCTGTTTCTTTGCCAGCGCAACAAAGCTATTTCCAGGTCCGACGATTTTATCAACTTTAGGAATTATTTTAGTTCCAAGAGCTAAACCAGCAATTACCGCAGCTCCGCCACTTTTGTAGATTGTTGTAATGCCACAAATTTCTGCCGCCACTAAAACTGCATCGTCAATTTTTCCTTTTGATGAAGGAGTTGCCATGACAATATTTTGACAACCAGCTGCAATTGCAGGAACAGCGTTCATTAACACTGAACTGGGATAAGAGGCCGTTCCGCCCGGAACATAGATGGCGATTTTTTCAATTGATCGCCACATATTACCAAGTTCATTGCCGATAGAATCGTGGTGGGAAAAATCTTTAGGGAGTTGTTTTTGGTGATATTCAAAAATGCGTTTGTAGGAAAGTTCTAAAGCTTTAACAATATTTTTATCGAGATTATGGCGTGCTGCCCTAAATTCATCTTTAGAAACCAAAAGGTCGGAAGGTTTTTTGAAATTAGCTCCATCGAATTTATTGCATAAATCAATAATCACTTTATCACCAGATTTACGAACTCCAGCAATTATTTCCGCCACTTTCTGGTCGATGTTTTGGTCAATTTCCTCGTTACCACTAGCCAATTTAGAGATTTTTCCAAGAAAGTTTGGTTGATTAAAGGAGATGATTTGGGCTTTCATTAATTCTGAATAAAGGGTTTTGTAAATTTGTTTTCAAACCTAGTTAGGTTGATAATATGGAGGCATTTAAAATACCACTAAACCATTAATTCACAAGATGCTTTAACCAAATTGCGCACTCTAGAAATATATGAAGCTCGCTCTGTAGCGGAAATAACTCCCCTAGCATCAAGCAAATTTAGTAAATGGGAAGCTTTCAAAGCTTGCTCATATGCTGGCAATGGTAAACTATTTTTACTTAAACTTTGTGAGGTTGCTTCAGCATCTTTAAAGTGGCGGAATAAAATTTCAGGATCGGAATATTCTAAAACATATGAGGAATGCTGTTTTTCGCTTTCTAGAAATACATCTCCATAGCTAATTTTATTATCGCCCTCTAGGCCATTCCAGTTAATATCAAAAATATTATCAACATTTTGAATGTGCATGGCGATGCGCTCTAGGCCATAAGTAAGCTCTCCAGGGGTTAATTCACACTTAATTCCACCAACTTGCTGCATGTAGGTAAATTGAGAAATTTCCATACCGTTATACCAAACTTCCCATCCCAGACCAGAAGCTCCAACGGTTGGGTTCTCCCAATCGTCCTCAACGAAACGAATGTCGTTATTTTTAATATCAACGCCAATTGCTTCTAGGCTTTTCAAATATAAATTTTGGATATCATCTGGGGCGGGCTTAAGTAAAGCCTGAAATTGATAATAGTGGCCAACGCGGTTCGGATTTCTGCCATATCTAGAATCTGTTGGCCTTCTTGAAGCTTGTGGATAAGCCACGTTCCAAGGCTTTTTACCAATTGCTTTTAAAATTGTTGCGGGGTGAAGAGTTCCTGCTCCAACTTCAATATCGAGAGGTTGAAGTAGCGCACAACCATATTCCGACCAATATTTCTGTAGATTTAGAATAATATTTTGAAAAGAATGTTCCTTGTTCATTTTTTATTTTTTATTTTTTTATTAATTTTGTAAAAAAATTATTAGCAACAACAAATACTTCTTCGCTACCAACACCTTTAATGATAGTGTGTTTCGTTGAATTTATCTGCGTAAATGAAAGATCTTTTGAATTAATTTTTTTAAGTGTTGATTTGGAACTAGAAAAATCAATAACCGGATCTTCTGTGGATTGAATAACTAAAACTGGGCAAGTTATTTGCGGCAAAATATCTTCACATTTTTCCATCAATAGTCCTAATTGACCAACTCCCACAATATAATTTAGGCAATAGTTATTTTCTGGACTCTCTGAATTATTTTCAACAAATCTTAATTGCCATTTTTCAATATTTATTTTTTCCAAAATATCATTCCACATCCGAACTCCAGAAGAAAATTTTGCTCTAACATCTTTTAGTTTGAAGGCTGGATTGATAATAGCAATTCCGTCAACTTGATTATTTTTATTAAAAGCCGACATAAGAGACAAAAGGCCGCCTGTTGAAAAACCAACAATAAAAACTTGATCACAAATTAATTGCAGTGCTGCATAGCCTCGATTTAAACTGTCACACCAATCTTGCCAACTAACATCTTCTAGGTTTATCGGAGCAGTTCCATGGCCTTTAAGCCTAACAGCATAGGTCTTAAAACCGGACTTATTAAAATATTTTGCCATTTCCTCCATTTCTTTTGGTGCAGACAAATAGCCGTGAACCAATAAAATTCCTTTATTTGATTTTGAATTATCACGAAATACCGGCTTACCAATATATTCTGGCTTAGAAAGATTCTTGTCATAATATTTTTTGTAGTCCCGCTTAAAACATTCCAAATCTTTAGAAATTATGTAGCCAGAATTCCTTTTTCTTACATCTTCTTCTCCAAGAGAAACATTTCTTTTAACTACGGATACCGCACTATTTAACAAAAGAAATTCATTTAAAATAACCTGTAAAGTATTTTCGATTCTAATTTGCTGAAAACAAAATTTTTGACCAATTCTATTTTTGTCAATAAAATAGCTATCTTTGTCGATATTTTGATTAATTATTCCCGAGGAGATGGCTAAATCGATAACGCTAGAAAATTCTAGGAAATCTTCTTTGACCAACAACTTAAAAAGATTTTGTTCTTTAATATCTTCATTAATGCGATATTTACGCAGGATGTTGATATGACAAACAGACAGATAAACCAATGACTTAAAGTGATTGATGCATATTTTATCTTTTGGGTATAAAAATAAAATTGCCGCCACAATATGATCAATATTAATTTTAGTGTTTGTGTAAATATCTTTCATAAACCTGTTAGTAAGGCGATATTTTAGATATTTGAGAGCCATATTTGCCTTGGCATTTCCGTCAATGACCGGAATCGGATAAATCAACCATCGGGCTCTTTTGGTATATTCTTGCAGATCAATCGCCTTACCAAAATGAATATTCATATCGGAAGATAACAATAAATTACCTTCAATTTCAAGTTCCTCGGATATTGCTTTTGGAATAGCCTTAACAAATCTAGCAATAACTTTTTGAATTATATTTTTCCCTGGGCGAATTGGATAGTAAGTTATGTTGACAGGAACTATCTGAGTGTTGGTTTTAACAAGTTTTTCATCAAATTTAATACCGAATTCATCTTGGTAATAATCTAAAATATCGGATCGATCTTTTAATTTTGCGCTAACTAATTCTGTGCGATAGAGTTCGGATTTAAGAGCTAAAACTGCTGATCCAGTGCGAACTCTATTTTGTGTATTGTTCCCTACTCTTCCTAATAAATAAGAAAAATTATTGCTATAGATTTCTTTACTTTTTATCATTTCTCCTTCCGGATAAATCATCCAGTCATATTTCCCCTGAACTAAGTCAGAAACAATTATTTTATCACGCTTGGGGTCTTTAGTAGAAATTGCACCAACTGATTTTAAAAAACGACCCAACATACCATGAAATAGACCGCTATCTGCCAAGCAACGAACTTGTCTTTTGGTGTGTTTATAAATTATATAAGGAACAACAAAAGTTTCAGATCTAGTGAAATGATTGCAGACAAAAAGAACCGGCTTTTCAGGAATGGTTTCTAGGCCTTCAACTGTTATTTTGGGGCCTAAGACTTTTTCCAAAAAACCCATTGCCAGAACGGTATAGCGATAAGTTTTATCGTCAGCTTTATGATGCATATTTAAGAAAATTTAGCAGGAAAAATTGCTTCATTTAGATTTTGCAATTCTTTAATTTTAATTTCCTCTTCGGAGACTTGAATGCTACCCTTAAAAACTTCACCTATTTTAAAAAGTTCTAACCCCGCATCTTTAGAAATTCCAATTAATAAGTCTAAATGATCTGAAGAAGCAGAAACTATATAACGACCCTGATCTTCGCCAAACAATAAAGAATTTTGATCTGGTAAGGTTTCTAAAAATTCACCACCAATTTTTATGCCTAATTTTTCCGAACTCATTTCAAATAAGGCAACTAGAATTCCACCATCAGAGACATCGTGACAAGCATTTATTAAACCTTCATGAATAAGGTGCCTAACAAACTCACCGTGTTTTTTTTCTAATTTTAAATCAACTTTAGGAGGATTTTTTAAGGATGGAGCTTTTAAAATTTCCCTTTCATAAAGTGAACAATTTAAATGTCCCGTGGTTTTTCCAATTATTAAAACCACATCTCCTAAATTTTTGAATCTCGTATCAACTCTTTTGGTTAAATCTTTTAAAATTCCAACCCCGCCAATTGCCGGAGTTGGTTGAATTGCTTTACCGTCAGTTTCGTTGTAAAGCGAAACATTTCCAGAGACAACAGGATAGTTAAGTGCAATACAAGCTTCGTTAATTCCTTTAATGGCGCGTACAATTTGCCCCATAATTTCTGGTTTTTGAGGGTTGCCAAAATTAAGGCAATTAGTAATTGCAAGCGGAGTTGCTCCTACGGCAGAAATATTTCTATAGGTTTCTGCAACTGCTTGTTTTGCTCCTTCAAAAGGATCAGCCTCAACATATCTAGGCGTACAATCACTAGTTAGAGCCAAAGCCTTGTTACTTTCATGAACCCGAACTACTGCAGCATCTCCACCAATTGAGAGAGTATCATTCATCACCCCGCTATCATATTGCTGGGTAATCCATTTCTTGGAGGCCAGATCTGGAGTTTGGATTAAAGTTTTTAAAGATTGAAGAATATTCAGATTAGTCATTGGGGATGGAAGTTGAATTTAAAAACCACATAATTGACACGACATAATCATCCTTTTTAAATAAAATTCAATTACTAAGCGGGCTTGAATAATAAGAAATTAACTAACTCCATTACTTTATCTTTTGCTGAAATTTAGTATATTGTAATATTTTCTTATGTCTTAGAATTGTCTGTGTTGAATTTTTCCATAGTTTTATTTAAAAAGGTTTCTTAAAATTAAATTCACTCAGTTTTTTATATCCTGAGCTACATTTTAACGATTCATATTTTTACTCATGGTTAATTTAGTAATAAAATACGATCTC
>JBLHNE010000022.1:0-13780 GCA_047619265.1 Rickettsiales bacterium
CCAATTTCGGTTCAGTCAATGACTAACACCCTAACTACCGACATTCAAGGAACTATCCGCCAAGTTGCATCTTGCGTGGAAATGGGCGCCGATTTAATGCGAATTTCTATTCCTGACCAAGAATCTTCTGCTGCGCTCAAAGAAATTGTTAAACATTCAGAAGTTCCAATAATTGCCGACATTCATTTTCACTACCGAAGAGGAATTGAAGCAGCTAAAGCTGGAGCCAAATGCCTGCGCATTAATCCAGGAAATATTGGCAGCGACGAAAAAGTTAAGGAGGTTATAAAAGCCGCTAAAGACTATGGATGTGCCATTCGAATTGGCGTTAATGCCGGATCGCTAGAGCAAGATTTATTAAATAAATACAAAACTCCAACCCCAGAAGCTCTGGTAGAATCTGCCCAGCGCCATATTGCAATTTTAGAGGATAATGACTTTTTCGAAACTAAAATTAGCGTCAAAGCTTCCGACGCTTTGCTGGCAATTGCCGCCTACAAACAACTTGCGCAAGTTTGCGACTACCCACTTCACATCGGAATTACCGAGGCTGGCGGACTAATGGCCGGTACCATTAAATCTTCAGTTGGACTTGGAAATTTATTATTCAACGGAATTGGCGATACCATGCGCGTTTCGCTTTCCGCAGATCCTTTTGAAGAAATCAAGGTTGGCTATCAAATTCTAAAATCGCTTGGTCTTCGGGCAAGAGGTGTTAACATCATTTCTTGTCCATCTTGCGCGCGTCAGGGTTTTGACGTGGTTAAAACCGTGGCGGAAGTTGAAAAAAGAATCGAACATATCAAAACTTCTTTTGATGTTTCAATTCTAGGCTGCGTAGTTAACGGCCTTGGCGAAGCTGCTCACACTGAAATTGGTATTACTGGCGGAGGAAACGATCGCCACAATGTCTACATTAAAGGCAAACCCAGCCACAAAATCACTTCAGATGAACTAGCAAATCACATTGTTAAGCTGATTGAGGAAGAAGCGCAAAGAATTGAATCAAAATAAATAATAATTTTAATTTTATTAAAACATGTCAAAAAGAAATATGCAGCCGCTGGATTTATCCAATATGCCCCCACTTGATTTAAACCAAGAAGAAGAAACTCAAGCACCAAGTCCAAGTCCAAAAACTGCTAGTAAAAAATTAAAAGTTACCGAAAAGGATTTAAGCCAGGCATTATATAATTTAACACTAAAAGTTAAAGCGCCACCTAATTCTCCTGCTAAGCAATTGTCTCCTCTAAATTCACCAGAAAAAACCAGGCAATAAAATAAAAATAAAAATTTAAATTTTTAACGCGCGTTTACAATTCCAGAAAACTATCTCCGCGAAGAACGTCAATTCTTTTAAACCAGTAAATTTAAATCAATGATTTTTGATAAATCACAAATAAAAAATAATTTTAGCCGATCCAGCGAGAACTACGATCAAAATGCTATTCTACAAAAAATTGTGGCACAAAATTTGGTTAAGCTTGCAGAAAGTGAAATTTCAAAGGCAAGTAAAATTATTGATTTAGGTTCCGGAACTGGTTTTGTTACAGGTAAAATTATCAAAAACTTTCCAAAAAAAGAAATCACTCAAGTGGATATTTCTACAGAAATGTTAGAAAAAAACCCTTTTGATACCACTAAAATTGTGGCAGACATTGAAAATCTACCTTTTGAAGAAAATAGCTTCGATTTGGCAATTTCTTCCCTTAGTTTTCAATGGCTAAATAATTTAGAAGAAGCGATTCCACAAATCTTAAAAACCATCAAAAAAGACGGAGAATTGTATTTTTCTATTCTTGGTAGTGAAAGTCTCAAAGAATTAAAAATAGCAAAAAAATCCTGTGAAATAGAATTTTCAATTAATGAATTTAAAAGCGAGGAAAACTTAAGAGATGTTTTGAAGGATTTTAATTTTACAATGCAAAAAGAGGAAATTATTTTAGATTACCAGAATTGCTTTGAACTTTTAAAATCAATGAAAAAAATTGGTGCTAATTATTCTTCAAGTAATAATTTGGAAAAAAATAATCTAAATAAGAGTAAATTAGAGCTTATTAATAATTTTTATTTGAAAAATTTTAATTTGGACAATAAAGTCTTCGCTTCTTGGCAAATATTTTACATTAAAGTTCAAATTCCATGCTTAACATCCTAAAATCAGTTAAAAAATTTGCAGGTTTTGATAAAAAAACAGAGCCAGTAAAAACCCAGAGTAGCAAAGAAATTATTGGCAATAAGATCAATAAAATTTCAGATTTTTTTGGCTCATCACTAGATAATGCAGTTGAAGAATTTAAAAATATTAGAGCAAAATCAAAAAATCTCTATACGACTAACTACGACCTTGGAAGCAAATATTTAGAGGAAGGAAATTTAAAAGAAGCAATTTTTAGATTTAGAATTACCAAAAAACTTTTTCCCAAAAAATACGAAGCTCATTACCAATTAATAATTTGCTTGGTTTTGAACGGCAATTTTAATAAAGCCGAAAAATTAATGATAGAATTACTGGAAGAAGCCCCAGAATACAAAGAAAAGATTGATTTAATTGTTGGTAATTCGGAAAATTTAAAAACCGTAAATACCGATCAAACCCAATAATAAAACATTGCGGATAATGCCATTACCAGTAACCAAGAAATTCACATTTTTAATCCTAGCTTTTTTTGCAACTAGCTTTTCAAGTCAACTTTTAGCGCAAGATTTTAGTGAAGAAAGCAATATTCTGGAATTTAATTTTGAAGAAGATTACCAAGGAGATTCAGCTGATTTTCTTCAAGAAGATAGCCTAATTCACGACCCTCTTGAAAGAATCAACCGCACAACTTTTGCTTTTAATGAAGCTTTCGATAGAACTCTTCTTCTTCCTACAACCAGACAATACCGTCGCTTTATTCCAAACATAATTCGCCAATCAATACATAATTTCCTTAGCAATCTTTCCGCACCTTTTTCAATCGCCAATTCAATTTTGCAAGGAAATGGGCAAAATTCTATGGCTAGTTTTTCTAGTTTCTTAATCAATTCAACTGTTGGAATCGGAGGTTTATTTGACGTCGCAGGAGCTAGAGATATTGAATATAATGAAGAAGATTTAGGGCAAACCCTTGGAAAGTATGGTCTTGGAACTGGTCCATATTTAGTTGTGCCATTTTTAGGACCCAGTAATTTACGAGATTTTTCAGGATTCACGACCGAATTAATGCTCAACCCTTTCACTGTTGGTCATTTTGACAATGGCCTAGAAGACATAATTAATGATAGAATTTCAATCTCAATAACCGCCCTATCAGTAATAGACACCCGGGAAGGTTTGATTGAAGTTATTGATAATATGAGAAAAAATTCCTTCGACACCTATGCAACAATGCGAAGTGCCTATTTACAAAGGCGTCAATCTCTAATTTTAAACCAATAAACAATGTCTAAAGCATTTTTTTCCTTAATATTATTTTTCTGCGCATTAAACCCTTCTTTTGCAGAAAATCCCGAAAAGGAATCTAAGGAAGTTGAAATATTTATTAGCAATTTAGGTAATAAAATTATCGAAGTTGCCAGTGATGAAGAATTAACTATTAATCAAAGACGAGACAAATTAGTAAATTTGGTTGATGAGGCTGTTGATACTAATTGGATTTCTAAATTCGTTTTAGGGAAAAATTATCGAGTCGCAAGCGATGATCAAAAGATGGAATTTAAATTATTATATCGAGATTTTATGATTAATTCCTACGGACCACAATTTACTGGCTATCGTGGAGAGAAATTTTTAATCACTTCTGTAACTCACGATAATAATTACTACGTTGCAGAATGTTTATTTTTGCCAGAAGGTGATGCTCCAGCTATTAAAATTGATTTTCGGGTTAGAAAAAATAAATCTACCCAGAACGATCAACCTAAATTCTTAGTATTTGATATTGTCGCTGAGGGAGTTAGCTTGATTGCCACCCAAAGATCTGAATTTGGATCAGCAATTTCTCGTGATGGAATGGATAAATTTTTAAAAGATTTAAAAGAGCGTATTATACAAATAAAAAAAGATAATAATAATCCTGCTGCAAAAGCAGAATCTAAATAAATTAAAATTTAAGTAATAATATGCCCAACGTAACTAAACTTCTCAGCGGTTTTAGGGTTTTTAAATCCACAGGATACGAAACAAAAAAGGAAGTGATAAAACACTTGGTAATTCAAGATCACAAGCCTTCAACAATGGTAATTTCTTGTGTTGATTTAAGAATTGCACCTTCAGAAATTTTTTCTACTAATCCAGGGGATTTGTATGTTGTGAATAATATCGGCGGCTTGGTTCCAAGATACAGCGCAGATGGAGTTCATGGAATTTTAGCGGCTATTGAACATGCAGTAAACAACCTTGAGGTTGAAAATATTATTGTTCTTGGTCACTCAAAATGCGATAGCATAAAAACGATGCTTTCCGATAAATTCATTTCTAAAAAAGGCCTTTCTGAATCAATGATAATTTGGCTTTCTATTGCCCAAGAAGCAAGAGATGCAGTCAAAAATGAACTTGCCGACCAACCAGAAAAACAGCAAGTTGCCTGTGAGCACGAATCTTTAGTCATTTCACTACGTCATTTACTAACTTATCCCTACATTAAAAAACGTTTGTCAGCCAAAAAGCTTAACATATTTGCTTGGCATTTTGATATTGAAACTGGGGATCTTTCTATTTTTAATCCCGATAATGGACATTTCGAATCTTTGTCTTAGGATCTCAAAAAATAAACACTTAAATAATATTTCAAATATGGTAACCATCGGCATTTATCACTTTCTATTTCTTTCTTCTGCACTTTTTTGTATTGGAATTTCAGGAATGTTCATTAATCGCAAAAATATTATTTCCTTGCTCATGTCATTAGAAATAATGCTTTTAGCGGTGAATATTAATTTTGTAGCTTTCTCATCAATGCTAAATGACTTGGTTGGACAAATTTTTGCAATTTTTGTCTTAACAATTGCTGCTGCAGAAGCTGCGATTGGACTTGCTATCTTAGTAATTTACCAACAAAATAAGCACAATATTGAAGTGGAACAGGTTTCAGTAATGAAGGGTTAAAAAAACATATGCAGAAATACCACAAGGCTAGTTCTGCCAAAAAATTCTTTGGTGTTAAAGATTCTGTTGTTAAATTTTTTTGTACTTTAGCTTTTTTCTTCTGCTTTTTTACCTTTCAATTTTCTAATTCAAAATCTGAAGATCAAACCCCTCGAATCTTTTCTTGCAACATTTCAGACACAGAAATATCTCGCCTTCTTGAGCAAGTGAGAATCGGAAATAAGCCACAAATTAGAGCGATGGATGATTGTAGAAAATCCAATCGCTCCCTCTTTGCTCAAATCATCAATCTAGACCCTGAATATTTCCAATTTGCCTCTGATTATCTTAAAAATGATGAGGTTTTTATTAGTAAATTCGTCACTCTCAATCCAAAAATTCTCAAACATATTTCACCTCGTCTCAAAGGAGATCGTTTTTTTATGAAAAAAATGACAGAAATATATCCTGATGCCTTAAAATATGCTTCACCAAATCTTTCTGATAGTAGGGGGTTTATGTTAAAAATGATCGATATTAATCCCAAAAATTTCGCCTATTGTTCATACCGACTACAAAATGATAAAAAAGTTGCACTTCTAGCCCTTAAAAAAAGTGGCAAAATGTTAAAATTTGCTTCCGACGAACTACAAGATAATAGAGAAATAGTCGTTCAAGCCATAAAATCCTACAGCCTATCTATTAGTTTTGCTTCTGAAAGACTACAAAAAGATCCGGCAATCAAAAAACTATCAAAACAAATTGACTACAGTTTTATTGCCAATTTTGGCAGATTTTTACAGGAAAATTACGGAGGATTGAAAGTTGGACCAGATGGCGCCAGAGGTTATCATATTGTAAATATGGCAAAACTATTTCCCGAAAAACAATTATCCTATCAACCCTACATTAGCAAATGGGAGCAAATTTATAAAAATGGTGTTGAAACTAAAGACATTAAACTAACAACCATTAATGCTATTGATGGAGGTTGGAAAGTTGATTTTGAAGAATATCCAGAATTAATAAAAGAAATTGAAAATATTTTTACCATTAATCAAGTTGATCAAAATACTATCGATTCTCTAAGTGCCGTTTCTTTATGGGAAGTTTCTACAAATCCAACCGTTCTAGCTTTCAATCTCTATTTACTGCGTAACATTGAAAATAGATATTTAGACGCCAGCGCTTCTAATGTTGTTTCTCTAACAGCCATTGCCAGACAAATAGGTGATGAAAAAAAGGGAAAAAAATGGGAAATTAACATAAATGATGCAATTTACGATACCAATTTAAGAATGAGTTTATCCTACAAAAGCGGCCATAAACGCTACAAAATATGGGATATTTATCAAAATGGCGATGATGATAAAAATCCTAAAATTCTTTTTAAAGTTGAAGATAAAGATGGTGAATATTTTGATCTTTTCGGAAAACAGCTAAATAATCGATATGCCTCAATCTACAAAGGTGGTGGATATGCGATGGAAATTAATTTATTTGAAGATTTGAACATTGTTGCCAATTAAAAACTGTTAAAAATAACCAATAAATTTTCCACTGCCCCAAACGCAAAACGTAATAATAGTGATTAATCAAAAAACTAAATCTTCCTTCGTTGAATTCATAATCCTGATGGCGCTTTATGTGGCATTAATGTCAATGTCTATCGATATGGTAATGCCGGCGCTGGCATTAATAGGCAAAGATCTTGGCGTGACCGATGTAAATCAAACTCAATACATCGTTATAATTCTATTTCTAGGATTCACCTTCGGACAAATAATCTGCGGACCAATAGCAGATAGCTTTGGTCGTAAACCGGCAATCTACATTGGATTAATAATTTTTGCCGTCGGTAGCATTCTTAGTTTGTGCGCTCATAATTTTTACGCCATGCTGCTTGGTCGTTTTCTACAAGGTTTTGGCGCCGCTGCACCCAGAATTGCCAGCACGGCAATCATTCGCGATCTCTACAAAGGAAGAGAGATGGCCAGAATTATGTCTTTTATCATGACAATCTTTATCACTATTCCAATTATTGCGCCAAGCATTGGGCAAGCAATTTTGTTAGTTGCTAGCTGGAGAGTAATGTTTGTCATATTTTTATGCGCTGCAATTATTGCCGCAATTTGGACATTTAAAAGACTTCCGGAAACATTAAAACAACAAGATATTCGTCCTTTTAATTTACCTACAATTTGGAATGATTTAAGATTTGTGGTTAAAAATAGAACTTCTTTAAGCTACACAATTTGCGCTGGATTGGTATTTGGGGCCCTGGTTGGATATTTAACTTCTTCCCGGCAAATTTTTCAGGAGTATTTTCAAGTAGGGAATTTATTTCCACTCTATTTCGGACTTTCCGCCCTTTCCATTGGAGTTTCTTCAGTTGTTAATTCAATGATTGTAAGAAAATATGGCATGAGATTACTGTGTAATCGCGCTCTAATTGCAATGATGATTGCATCAATTTTGTTTTTATTATTATCGATTATAAAATCTGGCAATATTGAGATTTGGCAATTCATGTTTTTTACTATCATTGTATTTTTCTGTCTAGGATTACTTTTTGGAAATTTAAATGCACTAGCAATGGAGCCAATGGGACATATCGCCGGAATTGCTGCTGCAGTAATTGGCTTTATTTCTTCAGGAATTTCTGTGTTAACAGGAACCTTAATAGGACAATCCTACAACAATAGCTTAACGCCTATGATTACAGGTTTTTTAGCGTTAAGCATCGCAGCGTTTGCTTTGCAAAAATGGGGAATTGGAAAAGATTTGAGAAAAAATTAAGGATTAATTTTCTTCCAAATAATAATTAACAGTTACTCTAGATTTAACCACATCTTCACCGGAAAATAATTTTGCTGGAGCAGAATCGGCAGAGCTAAAAGTTTTCATTTCAGACATTGACCTAGAAGATCTGTAATGCGGAGCATTATTCATTTCATGAAAACCAGCAACCTTACCTAATTTCATTTCTAAAGCTTGAGCAATTTCCAGAGCTTTATCTTTAGAATTTCTAATAGCCATCGTTCTAGCTTCAGATTTAAACTTTTCATCATTTAAAACTTCAAAATTTGGACCTGAAATTTCACTAATACCAATTTCTCCAATCGCGGTCAAAACTTCTCCGGTTAAATCAATTTTATCAATTTTTATTTTAATAGATTGAGAAACATTATATCCAACTATTTGGTATTTAGTTGGACAATGCTCTTTTGCACATTCTATTTCTACTGACTCACGCTTAGGAATAGATTGATAATTTAATGAGAGAATATCTTTTTCACTAATGCCAATTTTCTCTAATTTTTCAGATAGTTTTCTAGCTTTTTGATCAATTATTTTTTGAGCAGAGGCAACATCTAAATTAATATCTCGAATTACTATTTTAATATTAGCAATATCTGGAATCAAAGCCGCCTCACCTTCTCCAGAAACTTGAATAGTTACGACTTTTTTAGGCTTAATAATATTTTCAGGATTATTATTCACAGATTGGATAGCTAAAGAAGCGAAGCAAATTGAAATTACTACAAAACAAAGCGAAATTATTACAATAGTGGTTTTTAGGAAAATATTTTTTTGCTCTATATTTTGTTCCGTCATGATTTATTTATTTTTATTTTTTAAAGAAAATTAATTAGATTTAATTCGAGATAAAATTTCTTGATGAATTTTTTCGGCGCTTTGATTTCCATCAATAATCACCATTCTTTTTAAATTATCTCCAGCAATTTGTAAAAATCCATCACGAACTTTTTGATGAAAATTTCTATCCATTTTTTCGTAACGATTATTATCTTCTCTAAGTTTGATTCTCTCAAAAGAAACCTCAATATCAATATCGATTAAAAAAGTAATGTCTGGGGAAAAATCTGCAATTGCGATTTTTTGAATATTTTGAATCGCCTTCAAATCAACATTCTGACCAAAACTTTGATAGGCAATTGTAGAGTCAAAAAATCGATCACAAATAACAATTTCACCTTTTTTAAGTGCCGGCTTAATCAATTTCTCAATATGATTTCTTCTAGCAGCAAAATTAAGTAATGCCTCACAAATTCCATCCATTTTATCAACATTTCCCTTAACTAAAATTTCACGAATTTCTTCCGCAACTTTTGTTCCCCCAGGTTCTCTAGTTAAAATTGCAGGAATTTTTTGAACTTCAAAATACTCTTTGAGCATTTTAGTTTGAGTCGATTTTCCACTACCTTCAACTCCTTCAAAAGTGATAAATTTATTCATTATTTTTAAGTTTTGATCCTTGATTAAAAAAGAAATATAAGCATAATTCCTGCCATCTTAAATATCACCCAAATATTAACCTAAGATCAACCACCAAACGTCCGAAATAAGCCGTTTTCTTGGAATTATTATCAAGATGAATGTTAAAGATTCTGATTCACCTCATTTTCATGCAATTTACAATGAATTTGAGGCAACGATTGATATTGAAAATTTTGGTGTAATTAATGGATATCTTCCGCCAAAGGTTTTATCTCTGGTTGTTGAATGGTCTGGTGGCCATAAAAAATAATTGATGAACAATTGGGAAAAGCTCAAGATTTACAAAACCCGAATAAAATTGATCCTTAACTCAAAAATATGAACAAGGTCAACATTACAAATGCTAATTATCAAAATGATTACAAAATCTTTTTAGATTTTGACGATGGGATCAGTGGTGTGTTGGATTTAAAAAAGTTTCTATTTAAAAAAATTGTGGCGTTTTTAAAAAACTCCAGAATCAAGAACAATTTAAAAGTTTTAACCTTCAAAGCCATAGTTTGGCTTGGGGTGAAGATTTAGATTTAGCGACTGAATTTCTTTACGAATTATTAATTAACACTAAAAACAATAAATAATGGAAAATTTCATTCCCCCACAAGTTGGATTAAATAACTCAACTGAACTTCTAATCAAACAAAGCCGAAAAGGTGCAATTGGTGTCGATTTGCCAGAAGTTCCTCATTTTGTACTTCGAACTGGACAAAAAGCCAGAAGCGAAATTGGTCTTCCTCAAGTTAATGAACCGCAAGTAATTCGTCATTTTGTGCGTTTGTCATCTCAAAATTATTCAATTGATGGTGGTTTTTATCCGCTTGGATCTTGCACAATGAAGCATAATCCCAGACTTAATGAAAAAGTCGCTAGATTTGCTGGTTTTGCCAATATCCACCCTTTACAAGACCAATCAACTGTTCAAGGTGCACTCGAATTAATGCACAATTTGCAATTTTGGCTTGCTACTTTAACTGGACTAAAAGCTGTTTCTCTTGCTCCCGCAGCTGGCGCTCAAGGTGAACTTGCTGGAATGCTAGTTATTAAAAAGGCTTTAGAAAGCAAAGGTCTTGCAAATAGAAAAATTGTTCTAATTCCAGATTCTGCTCACGGAACCAACCCAGCAACTGCAGTAATTTGCGGCTTTAAAACCAAAGTCGTTCCTTCAAGTAAAGAAGGCGTGGTTGATTTTGAAGCTTTCAAAAAAATTATGGCAGAGCATAAAGACGATATTGCTGCAATAATGTTAACTAACCCGAACACTTGCGGAAAATTTGAGCCGAACATTAAAGAAATTGCAGATATGATCCATGAAATTGGCGCATATTTCTATTGCGATGGCGCCAATTTTAACGCTATTGTTGGTAAAGTTCGACCTGCAGATTTAGGTGTTGATGTTATGCACTTTAACTTACACAAAACTTTTTCAACCCCACATGGTGGCGGAGGACCAGGATGTGGACCAATTGCAGTTCGCGCAGATTTAGAGCAATTTTTACCTTCTCCTAAAGTTAGGAAAATAGGACAAGACGACGACGCTAGATTTGAATTATTTACCCCAGAAAATTCAGTAGGAAAAGTAAAAGGCTTCCATGGTCAATTTGGAATGATGGTTCGAGCCTTAACATACATGCTTTCTCATGGAACTGATGGTTTGCAAAAAGTTGCTGAAGACGCCGTTCTTTCTGCTAATTATATTTTAGCAAAATTAAAAGATCATTATCACGTTCCTTTTCCAGGAAATTGCATGCATGAATGCTTGATAACCGACAAATTGCAAAAAGCTAAGGAAATTGGCACTTTAGATATTGCTAAAGCCTTGGTTGAATATGGCTTTCACCCAATGACAGTGTTCTTCCCACTTGTTGTTTCTGGTGCAATGCTAATTGAACCAACTGAAACTGAAACTAAGGAAACTATCGATCAGTTCATTAACACCATGATCTACATTGCCAAAACCATCGAAAAAGGTGAAGGAGATAAATTCCACTCCTATCCTGTTTCAACTCCAACGAGAAGAATGGATGAAGTTAAGGCTGCAAAAAATCCAATATTAACTTGGATGGAAGCCGATATGGTAGCCAAAGCAGCTAATTAAATAAATATTAATCTTCATCAAAATTATTCATCTCTCCCGAAAATTTCTTGCTCTTGGGATTTTATTTTGAGGAAAAACCGATATTCATTCAAATATGAATATCGGTATTTTTTTTCGCACATATCTATCTTTATCTTTAGAAGTAATTTTTAAGTATTATGCAAAATAAATTCTATCTCACCGAAAAACTACCTCCCTACATTTTTGCTGAAATTTATAAATTAAAACAAGAAGCAGCAGCAAATGGGCTTGAAATTATTGATTTTGGAATGGGAAATCCTGACTCTGCCCCACCAAAACATGTTAGCGATAAACTTTCAGAACTTGTTCGCGATCCAAAGCTTTATGGTTATTCAACTGTTGGTGGCATAAATTTATTAAAAGATGCTTTAGCAAAATATTACAAACGCCGCTTTAAAGTTAGTCTAAATCCAAAAACTGAGTGCTTAATCACTATTGGCGCCAAAGAAGGAATTGCCAGCATTGCAACTGCAATTGGTGCTCCAGATGATTTTGTGGCCGTTGCCAACCCAGGATATCCAATTCACACTTTTGCTTTTGTTATTGCCAAAAGTAATTTAATGCCCATTAAAGCCATTAATCCGAAAGATTTTTTAATAAAATTTAAAGAATCGGTTTTAGATGCTGAAAAAAATCACCATAAAAAACCAATCGCAGTAATTGTTAATTACCCCGGAAATCCAACTTCTAAAGTTGCTGAACTAGATTTTTATCAAGAGCTAGTTGATTTCTGCCGTGAGAAAAAAATTTACATCATCTCAGATATTGCCTATGCAGAAATATATTTTGATGAAAAAAAGAAACCACATTCAATCTTTGAAATTAATGGCGCGAAAGACATTGCCATCGAATTCTCTTCCGTTTCCAAAAGCTATTCTATGGCTGGTTGTAGACTTGGATTCGCTGTTGGAAATGAATATTTGATTAATGCTCTTTATAAAATTAAATCATATTTAGATTATGGCTCTTTCGAGCCTTTGCAGCTTGCTGCGGTTGAGGCTCTTTCAACAAAAAGCGACGATTATTTAAAAGAACTTAGAAAAAAATATTTAAGTCGAGCCAAATTTTTCATAAAATTATTTAAAGATGAATTGAATTGGAAAATTCCAATGCCTAGCGCAGGAATGTTTCTTTGGACAAAAATTCCTGATCATTTATTTGAAGAAACTAACACCACAAATTCTTTTGAATTCTGCAAAAATCTAATTTTAAAAGCGGGCGTTGCATTCGCCGCTGGTTCTAGTTTTGGTTCAAATGGAGAAAATCATGTTAGAATTTCTCTAATTCATGATGAAAAAGATATGACTCAAGCTGTTAAAAATATTAAAAAAATATTCTTACAAAAATGAATGTTAATCCATCTTTCAAAGTAATTGCTGATCATTTGCGTTCCTCGTCATTTCTAATTGCCGATGGGGTTTTACCTTCCAACGAAGGCAAAGGCTATGTTTTGCGCCGCATTATGCGCAGAGCCATGCGCCATATTCACAAGCTTGGATCAGAAGAAATTGTCATGCATAAATTAGTGCCAATTTTAATTAAAGAAATGGGCGACGCTTTTCCGGAGCTAGAAAGAGCCCGCGAGACAATAATCGATACTTTAAAAACTGAAGAGGAAAGATTTAGAACGACCTTAAGTAAAGGAATGGAAATTTTGGAAGAAGAGATTAAAAACTCTACAACCGAAGAAAAATTTTCTGGTGAAATTGCCTTTAAACTCTATGACACCTACGGATTTCCTCTTGATTTAACGATGGATATTCTACGTGAAAAAAATATTATCGTTGATATTGAAGGTTTTAATCTAGAAATGGAGCAGCAAAAAAAACGCAGCTCAAAAAGCTGGACAGGAAGTGGAGAAATTAAAGAAAGTGATATTTATTTTAATCTTAAAAATAAATTCCCAGCAACTGAATTTACAGGATATGGCAACACCAAATCTTCAGCTAAAATCATAGCAATTTTAAAAGATGGTAAAGAAATTTTAGCAGCTCAAAAGGGTGATAAAAATATTGAAATTATTTTAAATAAAACTCCATTCTACGCTACTTCTGGTGGTCAAAGAGGAGATGATGGAAATTTAATTCTACAATCAGAATTCAAAGAAAATGAATTAATAAATTACACAGATCTGCAAAATGTGGTCGATATTTCTGAGACCAAGAAAAAAGCCGGAGATTTATTCATTCATTATGCCGCAGAAATTCGCGGAGAATTTAAAAATGGCGACCAAATTATTGCCTTAGTTAACAATAGAACTCGTCAATTCCGCGCTTCAAACCATTCTGCAACCCATC
>JBLHNE010000023.1:0-13379 GCA_047619265.1 Rickettsiales bacterium
CTGACCAAAAAATCCGACGAAAAAGCTCCAATCTCAATTTCAATATGATTCAAAACAACTCGGTATTTTTTGGAAACATTACCAAGCGTTAAATTTTTAATGTCAATTTTATGCATCATCGGAAAACCAGAAACTTTAACATCGCCATTCATGACAATTTTTTTATCTGGAATCACCTTAGAAGCAGAAATTGAAGCAACAATATCGTTGATTCTTTGCTCATAAAGACGAGCTTTAAAAGACCAAAAAACACCGTACAAAGCAGTTAGAAGCAGTAAAATAGCCAATATCCAGATATTTGTATTTCTTTTATTCGAAGATTTATTGATGAGCATATAGGTTTTTAGAGAATAATACCAAGCTCCCTCTTTAATAAGATATTATTAAAAATTGAGCTTGGTCGAGCAGATAATAACTATTTACTGTTTGATTAGTGAATTAATTCTTCTGGAAAAATCTTTAATATCTAAAACCGGCTCGCCTTCAATAATGCAGGCTTGGTCGAATAGGGTTTTGATAGTATCGGAAATTTCCGCTTCATTTTTTGAATCAACCAATTTCTCATTCAAAGATTTAATGATTTTATGATTTGGGTTAATTTCCAAAATTTTTGCAGAAGCGGCCAAAATTTGTTTTTGCTCTAGCAAATATCGCTCCATACGAATATCCATTGAGGCAGAATCAACGCTCAGGCAAAC
The DNA here is from genome assembly GCA_047619265.1 of Rickettsiales bacterium. Classification (GTDB taxonomy): domain Bacteria; phylum Pseudomonadota; class Alphaproteobacteria; order Rickettsiales; family UBA1997; genus JAJTCH01. The sequence goes on from JBLHNE010000023.1 coordinate 699, forward strand.
TGGGCTAGAATCAAGTTTCTTAGAGATTTTCACATCTTTAACGTTTTCTCCTAGAATAGCTTTAATTTTAGCAATCAAACCATCGAGCTTAGAATCTGTCACATCCTTAATTTCCTCTTTCTTTTCCTCTTCGGATTCTTGATCTTTTTTATCAACGCCAATATTTTGCAAATCAATATCTGATCGGTTAATTGATTGAAATTCTTTATCTTGGTAAGAATTAGAAGTTGTTACCCAAAAATCGTCTACCGCATCGATCAAATACAAAACTTCAACATCTTTGGCAGCAAAAGTTTCAAGACTTGGACTAGCTTTAATTTTTTCGACAGATTCTCCCGTCACATAATAAATTTTATCTTGGCCAATTTTTGCACGATCCAAATACTGCGCAAGGCTAATTAATTTATCAGGAGATTTTGAGGAATAGAAACGACAGATTTCAAATATTTTATCTTTAAATTCGTGAGATTCGCAAAGACCTTCTTTTAGAACTGCGCCAAAATTATTCCAAAATTTAACATATTCTTCCTCACTATTTATGGCTTTCTTTTTAAGTTCAGATAGAGCTTTTTTAACTACAGAATTTTTAATTTTCGATAAAACCAAATTATGCTGCAAAGTTTCACGACTAATATTTAGAGGCAAATCGGAAGCGTCAATTAATCCTCGAAGGAAACGAAGCCAAGCTGGTACTAAATCTAAATCTTCACTAATGAAAACTTTTTTAACATAAAGCTTAACGCGACCTTTTCTATCTGGATGAAACAAATCGAAAGGTTTTGAGCTGGGAACAAAAAGTAAATTAATATATTCGAGCAATCCTTCAGCTTTATTATGAATGATCATAAAAGGCTCTCCCGCAAGATGAGAGGAATGTTTAAAGAAATTATTATATTGCTCTGGCGTAATTTCTGAAGCTTGCTTTGTCCACAGTGCGGAAGCAGAATTTAAGTTTTCAGCATTTCCAGTTTCAGGAACAAACTCAATTTTAATATTAATGTGGTCGGCGTAGGTTTGCACAACGTGTTTGATGTGGAAGCGATCGAGGAAATCATTTTCACCTTCCTTTAAATGCAAAATAATCTTAGTTCCTCGGGAAATTTCTTGCGTCGATTCGCTAATTACAAAACCGCCGCCGCCAGAAGATTTCCAACTGTAAGATTTTTTAGCATCGTATTTTTTAGAAATAACTTCAACATTTTCAGAGATCATGAAGGCTGAATAAAAACCAACTCCAAATTGGCCAATTAATTGCACATCCTTCTTATTATCTCCAGTTAGAGACTTAACAAAATTCTCGGTTCCAGATTTAGCAATAGTTCCCAGATTGTGTTTTAGATCGTCTTTATCCATTCCAACACCATTATCTTGGATAATTAATTTGCGTTCTTTTTTATCGATTGAAATGGAGATTTTTAATTCTTCTTCAGAATTGTCATCAGATTTCAAAATTTCAGAATTTTGCACCGCTAAATAACGTAATTTATCGCAAGCATCGGAAGCATTAGAAATTAATTCGCGCAAGGCCACATCTTTATTGGTGTAGAGCGATCCAATCATTAAGTTTAAAATTTTATCGACTTCGACATCAAAATTATATTCGTGAGGTTGCATTTTTTAATTTTATTTTTAGTTAGTAAAAAGATTGGAAAATGAATTTTTTAAAGACTTTAAGTTGGTAACTATTTGATATTTTTCAAGTAGGTGGATAATTATTTTTTGATAATTTTTGCTGGAATAATTTTTCCATCTTCAATGTAAGCTGGAACATATTGCCCTTCCTCAATCTTGGGAACGCTAATAGCAAAAAATAGAAAGCAAATAATTGCTATAAAAAAACTTAGGTAAATTACTGCGATAAATTTTTTATTTTTTAAAGAAAAATCTCCCATTTCTTCACTTTCTTTGCGATCCTCACTATAGGTTGCTTCAATAATTTTATCCGATTTTTGATTCAACGCTTTAAGGAGCATTTTGCGAGCAAATGCTTTTGCCAAAACCCAAAAAAAATAGATTAAAATCGGGGTTAAAGCTGGCCAGATTTTTAAGATAAGCTTAAGAAGCATAAAATTAGTTAAATGTTAATTATTAATGGTTAATGATTAGCTACTTTTAGTTAATTAATCAATTTTTCATTAATGCAACCTCTTTCACTTTACATCCACTACCCTTTCTGCAAATCAAAATGTCCTTATTGCGACTTCAATTCTCATGTTTCTGGAAAAATTGATGAAGAAAATTTCCTAAAAGGCTATTTTAGCGAGCTTAACTATTTTGCAACAAAATTAAAAAATCGCCAAATTAAAACCATTTTCTTTGGTGGAGGAACTCCGTCTTTAATGCCAGTTTATTTTGTGGAAAAAATATTAGCAAAAATTGCCAAGATTTGGAATATTGATGAAAATGTTGAAATTAGCTTAGAGGCAAACCCAACCTCATTTGAAGCTGAAAAATTTAAAGATTTTAAAAAGTCCGGAATTAATCGCCTTTCCATTGGAATTCAAGCGCTAAACGATGCTGATTTAAAATTTCTAGGTCGTGAGCATAGCGCCAAAGAAGCAATTTCAACTATCGAAACCGCCAGCAAAATTTTCGATAATTATTCCTTCGATTTAATTTATTCAAGACCAAATCAAACCGTAAAAAATTGGGAAAAAGAGCTTGAATCTGCCATCAATCTTTCCGCCCACCATCTTTCTCTCTATCAATTAACCATCGAAAAAGGCACCAAATTTTATGGACAATATTTGAATAAAGAATTCACTTTGCCAAATGAAGATGTTGCCGCAGATTTATATGAAGCGACCAATAAAATTACAGCGCAAAGCGGGCTTAATCTTTATGAAGTTTCCAACTACGCCAAAGATGGTTTTGAATGCAAGCATAATCTAGCCTATTGGCAATCGAGTGACTACCTAGGAATTGGCGCTGGAGCTCATTCTCGAGTCTATTTAGATGGCGATGAATTAAGATCTGGAATTATCATGCTTCACCAACCAACATCTTGGCTTAAAGGAGCTTTAGAAAAAGGTGCAGCAATTCAAAAAATTGAGAAAGTGAGCAAAGAAGAATTGCTAGAAGAAGTTATTTTAATGGGACTTAGACTAAAAAATGGAATTGATAATGCAGTTTTTCAACAGCATTTTGGGAAAAATATTGAGCAGATTTTCGATTTTAATAAACTAGAAAATTTGGTAGAGAATAATCTGATTATAATTAACCAAAAAAATATTAGAATTTCCCCAAAAGGATTAATTCTAGCCAATTCAATTATCGAAAAAGTCACGAAATCTTGTAGAATTTTTCTTTAAAGATGTTTTTTGGCATAATTAAAAAATTGTGGTGCTAATTTTCACTCTTTCCTACATTTTTGACCTAAGTTTCTCAGCAAGAATTTGATAGCTCTTTTCTTCCTATCTTTCCGTAATCCTCGATGAATATTTACCCTTTCTTCTAAATGATAAAAAAGACCTTCAAGATGATTATTTGTAGGTGGAATATTCAATGTTTTAAATCAGGTTCCAGAATGTTCTATTTATAACCTGCTGGAGAGGCCAGAACAAAGTTTTATAACCATTAATTTAAATGTTTATCGTTGGTTTATCGTTGGCTCATCAATAGTCCTCGGTATCGATAGTAGTTTTTAGCTAATACCGGCATTGAGATCATTTAAATACGATATTCTGACACATAAATTTTAATAAATTATTAAACAAACCACTGCTTTACGCCGATATTTTGAAAATAATAGAGGAGAGTCTGAGAAGAGCGATCCGCACATAATAAATATGCGGCGCCACAAATTAAATATCTCAGAAAGATAAACTGGGAGAAGAATATGGGAAATTAAACCAAAAAAAGTAAGCCAAAAAAATTGTTAAGAAGTTTATGAAAAAAATTTTCTAAACTGCGTTTGCTCCAGAAACAATATCGATCAATTCTCTGGTGATATTGGCTTGGCGAGTTCTGTTGTAAATCAAGGTTAAATCTTTAATCATTTTACCAGCATTACTAGTTGCAGCTTCCATTGCTGCCATTCTAGCTCCTTGTTCAGAAGCGCTATTTTCTAGCAATTGATTAAAGAATTGCATTGTTAGATTTTTTGGCAGAAGAGTATGCAGAATTTCTTCTTTGTTTGGCTCAAAATCAATTGGTGCATTGTGACTAGATAGTTTTAAACCTAGATCTTTTTGATCAATTTTAATTGGGATTATTTGCTTTATTGAGGCTTCTTGAACTATAGCAGATTTAAATTTGCTATAAACAACTTCACAAACATCAAATTCTTTGTTGTTAAACAAAGTGATGATTTTATCGGAAATTTCTTTAGCAATATCGTAATCGATATTATTTCTAAAAATTCCAGAAATATGATCGATTATTTTATCGCCATATTGCGATTTTAACTGGTCGTAACCTTTTTTACCAACGCATATTATTTTTACATCGCGCCCTTTAGAGACAAGCTCATTGATGCGGTTTTTGGCAAATTTAACTGCAGAAGTGTTAAGCCCACCACAAAGACCGCGATCAGAAGCCAAAACAACCACAAGATTAGTTCCCTCTTTTTCTCTACCGTTAAGTAGCATAAAATCTTCGCTTGAATTTTCTCTAAAATCAATATTGCTAGCAACATTGTTGATTAGCTCGTTGATTTTAGAGGCATATGGGCGCGATAATTCAACTGCTTGCTTTGCTTTGCGAAGTTTAGATGCCGCTACCATTTTCATGGCTTTGGTCATTTTCTGAGTTGATTTTACTGACTTTATTCTAGTTTTTAATGTTTTTAAATTCGACATATCAGCGTTTAGTTAAACAAATCAATAAACTCAATAATAGCTTTTTTAAGCTCTACTTCAACTGCTTCAGAAATTTTCTTGTCTGTTTTGATTGATTTTAGAATATTGCCGTGAGCTGATTTGATTTTACGTAAAAATTCTTTTTCAAACCTAACTACTTCTTTAGAATCTATTTTATCTAAATAACCTTTAACGCCAACATAGATTGAAACAACCTGATCTTCAAAAGGCATTGGCGAATATTGCTTTTGCTTCAATAATTCAGTTAATTTTTTACCTTTATCAAGCAATTTTTGAGTAGAAGCATCAAGATCAGAACCAAATTGAGCAAAGGCTTCTAATTCTCTAAATTGTGCCAAATCAAGTTTAATTGTTCCTGCAACTTGTTTCATCGCTTTAGTTTGAGCAGCAGAACCAACGCGAGAAACTGATAAACCAACGTTAACAGCAGGTTTAATTCCTTTATAGAAAAGCTCTGTTTCCAAGAAAATTTGCCCGTCAGTAATTGAAATTACATTGGTTGGAATATATGCAGAAACATCTCCAGCTTGAGTTTCAATGATTGGAAGTGCGGTTAATGATCCACCACCCATTGCATCAGACATTTTAGCAGCACGCTCTAAAAGACGAGAATGGATATAAAAGACATCTCCAGGATAAGCTTCACGTCCTGGCGGTCTTCTAAGTAGTAGTGACATCTCACGATAGGCAACAGCATGTTTGCTTAAATCGTCATAAGAAATTAATGCATGCATGCCATTATCTCTAAAATATTCGCCTATTGTGCAACCAGTATATGGTGCGAAAAACTGCATTGAAGCAGCTTCCGATGCAGTTGCAGCGACAACGATTGAATATTTCATTGCGCCTGCTTCTTCTAGAGTTTTAACTATTCCAGCAACAGTTGATCTTTTTTGACCAATAGCAACATAAATACAATAAAGCTTTTGTTTTTCATCACCTTCTTCATGGGCTGGAGCTTGGTTAATGATGGTATCAATAACAATGGCAGTTTTGCCAGTTTGGCGGTCACCAATAATTAATTCTCTTTGTCCACGACCAATTGGTATCAAGCTGTCAATTGCTTTAATTCCTGTTTGCATTGGCTCACCAACTGACTGTCTGGCGATGATTCCTGGGGCTTTAACTTCAACTTGTTTATAAACAACATCTTGCAAAGCACCTTTGCCGTCGATTGGCTCTCCTAGAGCATTAACAACTCTTCCAAGTAAACCTTTTCCAACTGGAACTTCAACGATTTTTTTTGTTCTTTTAACCGAATCACCTTCTTTAACTTTTTGAGAATTACCGAAAATTACCACACCAACATTGTCTGTTTCTAGGTTTAAAGCCATTCCTTTAACTCCAGAGTCAAATTCAACTAACTCACCCACTTGAACGTTGTCTAGTCCATAAATTTTGGCAATACCATCTCCAACTGAGATAACTTCACCAACTTCTTTAAGTTCTGCTGAAGTCTTAAATCCTTCGATTTTTTTCTGTAGAATATCAGAAAATTCACCTACTTGTAATTGCATAGTTTTGATTGTTTAAAATTATAGAATTGATTGAAATTGCTGATTCAAAGCGGTTAATTGTCTTTTTAAACTAGCATCAATCATCATTGAACCAATTTTAATTTGAACACCGCCTAAAATATCTTTGTTAATTGTTTGGTGAATTTCTAAAGAACTTCCATCATATTTTTTTGCTAGAATTTCTTTAATTTCTTCAACATTTTGATCATCTAGGGCAGAAACTGAAATTATTTCAACTTCTAAAATATTTTTTTCTTTTTTAACTAATTTAATAAAACTTTTTTCAATTGCCGCAATGGAGGAGATTCTTCTTTCTCTTGCAACCACTTCTAGAAAGGACATAACCTTCTCATTCAAAGATAGTTTGGAACTTAAATCAGAAATAATTTCTACAAGCTGTTCTCTGGAAATTGCCGGATTAGATAATTCTTTAAGAATTGATTCAGATAAAATGGAGACAAATTTTCTTAAGTCGCCCTCGAATTTATCGATCACATTAGCTGAGCTAGCCACCTTAAAAGCGGCAATAGCATATTTATTTGCAAGCAAGCTATTTATTGCCATAACCTTTATTTGGATTTTAAAATGAATTTCTGAAAAATTAAGAGGCGCGATTTATAGAAGTTTATCTCTAAAAATACAAGTATCCTATTGAAAATTTATTAGAATTTATTGAGGAATAAAATTTTCTGAACAAAGCCAAACCAACATCAAAACAACTGGTGCAACCAAAACCATTCCATCAAAACGATCTAATATTCCGCCGTGACCTGGAATTATTGATCCTGAATCTTTAACTCCAAATATTCTTTTGATTTTAGATTCTAAAAGATCACTTACTTGCTCAAGAACTGATAAAATTGCACTGATAAGAATAAAGAAAACAATTCCACCAGCAAACATAAATGAACTCAAAAAACCAATCACCATACTAGCAACAACACCGCCCGCCAAACCTGACCAAGTTTTGTTAGGACTAATAGTTGGGGCTAATTTCGCACCACCAAAACTTTTCCCAGCAAAATAGGCAAAAGTGTCGGTTGCAACAATAATTGCAAACATCCAAAGCAAGATATCTGGATTATTATCTCTAATTTTAAAGGCGGAGAACATTGGCAATAAAATGTAGAAAAATCCAGAAATATTCCATTTTGATTTTTGTTCTTCTGGAGCTGTTTTTGTAATATCAAGCCACTCAAAAGCCATTAAAATAGTCAAAGCAAGCAATACTAACAAAAATAAATCTTCAGAAAAATAAATTGCTACAACCCCAACCACAAGCATGGTAGCGCCAGAAATTATTCGTGATCTAAAATTAGAAAAATTATCCATTTTATTTGCTTTGTGAGTTAAATTATCACAAATATTTCTAAATAGATTTGAAATGTTGGCGCCAAATCCACCTAAAGTTTTTTTTAAGTTATCTTTTTCCATAATTACGTTTCCTTTTGTTAAAATCCAAAATCGCTAAATTCAAATCTTCTTTACCGAAATCTGGCCATAATTTATCTGTGAAGTAAAGTTCACTATAAGCTGATTGCCAAAGAAGAAAATTACTTAAACGCATTTCTCCGGCAGTTCTAATTAATAAATCTGGATCTGGAATTTGAGACTGATAAAGATTTTGACCAATTAATTCTTCATTAAGATCATTCAAGCTAATTTTTTTACTCTCAATTGCAACGAATATTTTTTTAAAACTATCTACAATTTCCTGTCTTGACCCGTAATCGAAAGCTACATTCAAGACAATATTTTGATTATCCTTGGTCTTTTCTTCAAGAGCTTTAATTTTTTTAACTATAGATTCCTCTACATTTTCCAAATTGCCAGAAACGACAATTTTTACACCATTTTCAATTAGCTCTTTAACTTCTTTTGCCAAATATTCTTTGAGCAGAAACATGAGATTTCCAACTTCTTCTTTTGGCCTTTGCCAATTTTCAGTTGAAAAAGCGTAGATGGTTAGGTATTTAACACCGGATTCTATTGCTGATTTAACTAGAGTTTTTATTGCTTTTGATCCTGCTCGATGACCCATTGCCAAAGGAAGGTTGTTAATTTTTGCCCATCTGGCGTTGCCATCCATAATAATGGCGATATGAGTAGGGATGTTTATATCGTCCATATAAATGTAGTTATGAATTATAACTAATATCAAGTTGCGACCTAAACCTAAGTTTTAGGCCTTAACTTGATATAAATATTAAACGGTCATTAAGTCTTTTTCTTTGATCGCAACTACATCATCAATTTTTTTAACATATTCATCGGTTAGTTTTTGAATGATGTCAGCGAAAGAATGAGAATCGTCTTTACTGGTACCAAGATCTTTTTCTTGTTTTTTGAAATCATCAAGAATATCTCTTCTGGCATTTCTCACAGAAACTTTTTTATCTTCACCATATTTTTTAGACAATTTAACCAAATCTTTACGTCTTTCTTCGCTTAGTCTTGGAACTGATATTCTTAAAACTTGTCCATCAATCATAGGGTTAAAACCCAAATTGGAATTAACGATAGCTTTCTCAATTGGCTTAACCATGGTTTTATCCCAAGATTGAACGGCAATTGTTGATGAATCGGGAACTGTAATACTGGCTACTTGCAAAAGTGGCACAAAATCACCGTAAGCCTCAACTCTAATTGTGTTTAATAAATCAGGATTAGCTCTTCCAGTACTAACGGAGTCTAAATCTCTTTTTAAAAAAGAGATAATGTCATCCATTTTTGCTCTAGCTTTGCTTGATAGTTCGTTAATCATAGGAAATATGAGTTATGAGTTGGTAAATAATTTATACTTAATAATTAAAGCTTCTTATCACTTTAATATTAGTTTATTATAGTGAATTTGCCTTCAGAATTTACAACTTCTTGTAAAGCATTTTCATTTTTTATAGAAAAAACAATGATTGGCAGTTTATTATCTTTAGCAAGAGTTATGGCAGTTTGATCCATTACTTTTAAATCTTGCTTGATAACGTCGCGATAACTTAGGCGATCGTATTTAATGGCTTTTGGATTAGTTTTTGGATCAGAACAATAAACTCCGTCAACTTGAGTTCCTTTAAAAATTGCGTCGCAATTAGTTTCAATAGCGCGAAGAACTGCGGCAGTATCTGTAGTAAAAAATGGATTTCCAGTTCCTGCTGCAAGAATTACAACTCTGCCCTTTTCTAAATGACGAACTGCTCTTCTTTTAATATAGGCTTCGCAGATAGAATCCATCTTAATTGCTGATTGCATTCTGGTTGGAATTCCAACTTTCTCAAGAGCGCTTTGTAAAGCAAGGCCGTTAATGCATGTCGCCAACATTCCCATATAGTCAGCGCTGGCACGCTCCATTCCAGCTGCAGATGCAGAAACGCCACGGAAAATATTTCCACCACCAACAACAACGCAAACTTGCAAGCCGTCTTTAACAATATTAATTATTTGATTACAGATACGAGAAATAGCAATTGGATCATGACCAAAACCTTTATCGCCCATCATTGCTTCACCAGATACTTTAAAAAGGATTCTTTTATATTTCATGAAAATCAGTTGTAAATGATGAGTGATCAGTGATCAGTAGTAAGCGGATAGTGGGTAGCAAAAAATTGCAAGCGTACGTAATGTTTAGAACTTACAACTTTTTGCTATTAAATTTTATTTTGTCATTGATGCAACTTCAGCAGCAAAATCATTTTCTTTCTTTTCGATTCCTTCACCAAGGATGAAAAGTTTAAAACCAGAAATAGCAATTTCTGCGCCGATTTCTTTACCAAAATTTTTGGCAGCGTCTTTTATTTTAACTTTGTCGTCCATTACGAAGTTTTGTTCCAAAAGAACTACATCTTCATAATATTTTCTAACTCTGCCTTCCATCATTTTTTCAATGATATTATCTGGTTTACCAGAAGCTTTGGCTTGATCTTTTAAAATTGCAATTTCTCTTTCAAGATTAACAGGATCAACAGATTCAATATTTAGAGATTCTGGCTTAGTAGCTGCGATATGCATTGCAATTTGCTTGCCAAAATCTGCCAATTTTTCTTTATCTCCAGTTGATTCTAGTGCAACCAAAACTGCGATTTTTCCTAAATTTGGAGCAACAGGATTGTGAACATAGCTGACAACCAAACCAGATTTAGCCGATAAATTAGCAACCCTTCTGATGTTGATATTTTCACCAATAACACCAATTTGATTGCTCAATTCTTCACCAATGCTGATTGACAAAGCTGGGAATGGTTTAGCTTTTAAAGCTTCAACATCGCTGCCGATTCCAAAAGAAGCTGTAGCAATATTTTTTACAAAATCTTGGAATTTTTGATTTCTAGCAACGAAGTCAGTTTCAGAATTAACTTCCACAACTACTGCATTTGGACCTTCAATTTGAACAGCAACAATACCTTCAGAAGTTATTCTGCCACCTTTTTTAACTGCAGCAGAAAGACCTTTTTTACGAAGCCAATCAACTGATTTATCAAAATTGTCTTCGTTTTGAGATAGTGCTTTGTTGCAATCTGCAATTCCACATCCTGTGGTTTCGCGAAGTTTTTTAATTAATACTAAGTCTGCCATAATATTGTATTTAATTTGTTAATTTATTTATTGATTATTTTTCTGCTAGTTTTTCTGATGTAGCTGCAACTTCGGTTTCAACTTCAGATTTAACTTCAGATTTAACTTCAGATTTAACTTGTGGTTTTTTATAAGGTTTTGCATCAGATTTTTTGATGCCTTTATCTTTTTTGAATTCTGGCTTGGTTTTTTCTGCTTTTTTGGCGTTAGCTGCGGCAAGAATAGCTTCTGGTGAAGCACCTTCAAGCTTAGAAATGTCAACTCCAGCAATTGCCATATTTTCTTTCATTCCAGCAAGAGCTGCATCAGAAATTAGGCGGCAATAAAGTTTAATTGCTTTTACTGAATCGTCATTTCCAGGAATTGGAAAAGCAATTCCATCTGGATTAACGTTAGTATCTAGAATTGCCATGATTGGCAAGCCAAGTTTTTTAGCTTCAGCGATTGCTAGATTTTCACGATTAATATCAACAACGAAAACTAGATCAGGATATCCACCCATATTTCTAATTCCACCAAGAGCATTTTCTAATTTTAATTTTTGACGATCTAGAACCAATCTTTCTTTTTTATTTAAGCCAAGCTCATCATTAGAAAGCTGTTCTTCAATCTTTTTCAAAGTTTTGATTGATGCAGAAATAGTTTTCCAGTTAGTAAGCATTCCACCTAACCAACGGTGATTGACATAATATTGTCCACATCTTTTTGCTGCTTCTTCAACAGAATCGAAAGCTTGTTTTTTAGTAGCAACGAATAAAATTCTACCATTATTTTTGGCGATTTCTTTAACAACTTTTAAAGCTCTATGTAGGCAAAATGCAGTTTTTTCAAGATCAATGATACTAAGATTGTTTCTGTCGCCGAAGATGTATTTAGACATTTTTGGATTGCGACGCATAGTTTTGTGGCCAAAATGAACGCCAGCATCAAGCATTTGTTTGATGGTAAAGGTAGGAAGATTTTCTTTAGTCATAAGATGTTTTTTGTTTATTTATTGGTTCAAATTTAAGACATTAGCAGGAAATTTAGAACTGTATAAATAGTTTCAAACACCAATAAATGCTAATTGCCTAAGATTTTAAGTAAGATTATTTTAGAAAAATTCTCTGTTGGAAACCCAAAGAGCGCGGCATTATAGAACTCACATTATTATTTTGCAACATCTAGTGAAGGTATAAAGAACTGATTTTTAGGAATTTACTAGGGATTATTAAGAGTTTTTATTTATCAAAAATAAACCCTTAAATTTTTACTCTTTTCTACCAAGAACCGATATTTTCCATTGATTTCCAAGGTTCACAAATTTCTAAAGAATCGCCTTTTTGCAAAAGTTCAACCGAAATATTGTCGGGAGATTTCACAAATGACATATGTCCGTCTCTTGGTGGTCGATTTATAATTAAACCTTTATCAATTAATTTTTGGCAAAAATCATAAATATCATCAACCCTAAAAGCCAAATGACCAAAATTTCTGCCCGATTGATATTGCTCGGTCTCGCCATTTTGATCTGGCCAATTGTAGGTTAATTCGATTAATGGCGATTGATTAATTTTAGCATTTTCCAAATCATCTGGCGCCGCTAGAAAAATTAAGGTGAATTTTCCTTTTTGACTTTCGTATCTTTTAGTTTCGATTAATCCCAATTTATTACAGTAAAAATCCAGAGATTCTTCAATATTTCTGATTCGAGCCATTGTGTGTAAATATTGCATGATTTATTTATTTTAGTTGACCAAATACGCAATTGAGTTGATCTGGTGGAATTTATGTAT
>JBLHNE010000024.1:0-12948 GCA_047619265.1 Rickettsiales bacterium
TTTTTGAGCTGATTGAAGTTTGGATTGGGAGAAGATTCTATCGCCAGAGAGAACCACAACTGCCAAAGTTCCGATAACTAAGGAAGCAATTGCTAATTCTAAGAATGAGAAGCCTGATTTAGAAAATTTTTTGAATATTTTATTTTTTAGTGAGTTCATATTGCAGTAGATCCAATGTTTAAATTACAATGTTGACCAGCTTATTGGGTACAACAATAATTTTCTTAATTGTTTTACCTATGATGTATTTCACTACATTATGATCCTTTAAAACTTCTTTTTCAAGCTCTTCTTTTGTAGATGACTTAGACATTTCCAAAATTGCGCGAAATTTTCCCCCAACTTGAACAGTAATTTTCATCTGATCTTCTTCGAGCATTTTTTCATCAAAACTCGGAAAAGAAGCTCCTGAAGAAATAAGATTTTCATTACCTAACTCCTTCCAAAGTTCTTCCGCTAAATGAGGAAGAATTGGTGCAATTAAAAGCACCAAATTATTTAGTGAAAAATTGATAATCCCTTGATCTTTCGAATCTTTTACCACAAATTTTTCTAGCGCATTAGAAAACTCACGAATCTTAGCAATAGCAACATTAAAACCATTTTTCTCAAACTCACTTTGAACCATAAAAATAGTTTTGTGATTAAGTCTAACAATCTCTTTTTGCTCTTTATCTAAATCAGTAAAATCAAAATTATCTTTGTAACCAGTAACTCTTAACTTGTAACTACTCACTAGTTTGTGAAGTCGATTAATGTATTTAAAAGCGCCATCAATTCCAGAATCAGACCATTCCAAATTTCTCATTGGTGGGGAATCTGAAAGCATGAAAAGTCTTGCAGTATCTGCCCCGTAGGCATCAATAATATTAGCTGGCTCCACAACATTCTTTTTAGATTTGCTCATTTTTTCACTTCTGCCAACAACTAATTTCTCTTTGGTTTTAATGTGAATAAAATCACCATCATCATTTTTCATGGCATCAAATGGATAGATCCAATCACCTTTTGCATCTTTAAAAGTCGGGTGGCAAACCATTCCTTGAGTTAAAAGGTTTTTGAATGGCTCATCAAAATTTAAATAGCCACATTTTTTGAGTGCCTTGGTAAAAAATCGTGCGTAAAGCAAATGTAAGACGGCATGTTCAACGCCGCCAACATATTGATCGACAGGTAATAATTTATTTACTGCATCTTGGTCAAAAGCTTTGCCTTCTGGCTGCGATGCGTAGCGTAGAAAATACCAAGAGCTTTCAAAGAAAGTATCAAAAGTATCGGTTTCGCGAATGGCCTTTTGACCTTTATAAGTGGTATGTTTCCAAGTTGGATGGGAAACCAGAGGGTTGCCCGTGCCATTAAATTCAACATCGTTTGGCAATTTAACTGGTAAATCTTCCGCAGGAACCGCAGCAACAGAACCATCTTCCAAATAAAGAATAGGAATCGGGCAACCCCAATATCTTTGGCGAGAAACTCCCCAATCACGAATTCGGTAATTTATTTGTCTTTTACCAATGTTTTTTTCTTCTAAAAATTCGATGATTTTTTTCTTAGCATCTTGGTTTTTCATGCCATCCAAAAACCCAGAATTGATCATTGTTCCAGAATCGGTAAACGGAAGAGCATCACTTTCTCCTGTTTCAGATTTAACAACTTGGCGGATTGGTAAATTGTATTTTGTGGCAAATTCAAAATCACGCTCGTCGTGGGCAGGGCAAGCAAAAACTGCTCCCGTTCCATATTCCATCAAAACGAAATTGCCAACCCAAATTGGAAGTTTAATATTTTCATCAAGCGGGTTAATAACTGTGAGACCGGTATCAATTCCTTTTTTCTCAGCAGTTTCAATCGCTTCTTCATTAGCTGCATTTTTATTACAATCGACAATAAAATCTGCAATTTTGGAATTTGAGCTAGAAAGTTTGCTGGCAATTGGGTGGTGCGGAGAAATTATTATTGCGGCAGCGCCAAATAAAGTATCTGGACGAGTTGTGTAGATCTCAATTTTATCTTGAACATTTTGGATTACCGCATCGGCGATGCCTTCTTCAGAATTATTATTTTCAACTCTAAACTCAACAATTGCACCTTCACTTTTCCCAATCCATTTTTCTTGCATCGCCAAAACTCTTTCATCCCAGCCTTTCAAATTTTTAAGTTCGCTTAAAAGTTCTTCACTAAATTCACTAACTTTCAAAAACCATTGTCTTAATTTTTTCTTTTCCACGAGCGCACCACTTCTCCAGCCGCGGCCGTCAATAACCTGCTCATTGGCTAAAACTGTTTGATCGATGGGGTCCCAATTAACAAAAGATTCTTTCTGGTAAGCTAGTCCATTCTTTAAAAAATCGAGGAAAATTTTCTGTTCATGCTTGTAATAATCCACATCGCAAGTGGCAAAAGAGCGACTCCAATCGTAGGAAAAACCAACTGACTTTAATTCAGTTTTCATAACTTCAATGTTGGAATATGTCCAATCTTTTGGGTGAGTTCCATTTTGTAAAGCAGCATTTTCAGCAGGAAGTCCAAAGGCGTCAAAACCAATAGGGTGAAGCACATTGAAGCCCTGCATTTTTTTAAAACGAGCAATAACATCGCCAATAGCGTAGTTACGCAAATGACCCATGTGAATTTTTCCTGATGGAAAAGGGAACATTTCTAATGCGTAATATTTGGGCTTTTCGCTGGATTCATCAAATTTAAAAACTTGTTTTTCGTTCCAAATTTTCTGCCATTTTTTTTCAACAAATTTATGATTGTAATTGGGAATTTGTGCGTTTTTGGTCATTATTTGGTTTGTGCTTTTTGAATAATTTTATCTTTAATCATTAGGGCTGTAAGGTTTTGATTATTTGCTTGTTGATCAACCCAAGTTCCTTCATTAATTTTGGTTTGTTTGAAAATTGTTAAAATTAAATTTTCTTTAATTGGTTTAGAATTTCTCACTAAAAGATTAATTTTGATGCGATCATTTTGATTTTTCCCATCTTGATACCATTCGGTAATGATTAATCCAGAGCTTTCATCAACAGTTGAAAGCGGCAAAAGCGAGCCGATCACTTCTATTGAAGCCAGCCAAAGTTTTGAGGATTTTTTTTGAGCGACAATATTTTGAGTAATAGGTTTTTGAAGTTGTGCTGTTTTTTTAGAATTATTCTTTTTTTTATCAAAAAAAGTTATTTCATCAAAAAACTTTCCAGCCCTTTCATTTCTAATATTTTGAGGATTTTCAGGATAGTTGTTTTCAATTGTGGCATTTTTACAAGAAGCTACGCCAAGAATAGAAAGGCTTAAAAATCCAATAATCATTAATTTTTTCATTTTAAGAAATGGAAGTTTTTGTAAGGGAAATATCTAGTCGGGATTCTAAATAAGTCATCAAAAAAATCTAGTTTTATTAGGGTTTAAAATATACTGTTCTACAAGTTAGTAATTAACAATTATTCGATACTACTTTTTTCACTTATTTACTACTTAAGACTTACGACTAAATACCTATGTGGCAAGAAAAACTCTACCTAGCAATCATTAAACTACTCTTCCGCTTTTCTGGACTTATTTCCTGCATTTTGTCGATCGTTATTTTACTAGCACTTGTTAGCTTTAATTCTGCCGATATTTCTTTTAATGCCATCTCAACTAGCGGGAAAGTCGATAATTGGATGGGGAATTTTGGTTCCCATATTGCCGATTTACTATTTCAATTGATTGGTTTTTCAGCCTTTTTCTTTTGCTTAATTCTATTTAGTTTTGGGGCAAAAATTGCTAGCCATCACGGCATTCATCATTTGGCTATTAAGCTATTTCTAACACCTTTCTGCCTGCTTTCATTATCGTTATTATTCGCACTATTTCCCGAACCAGATTGGTGGATGATGGGCGGTCTTGGCGGGGTTAATGGTAGTTTTATTCTAGCAAAACTAAATTTTCTACCTAAAGGTTTGATTGGATTTTTAACCATTGTTTTATCAGTCACTCTGCTTTCAATTGTCATTGAAGTCACCCTTAAAGATTGGCAATATTTCTTCCGCTACAGCTTCACTACTGCCAAATATTTATTCAGCATGGCACTTAAAATACTACTAAAAGCGGAAAAGAACTTGGAAGAGCAAAAACAAAAATTCACTCAAACAGTAACCGAAGGTTCGCCAACTTTTAAAAAGCGCAAATTATTTTTTGAAACTAACGAAAGCAAATCAGATTCAGAAGATGTTTCTTCGGGAATTTCTCCAGAAATTTCTTTGGGGGCAAAAAAAATGCTTAAGAATAAAAAAACCAATAAAACTAAACAAATTCTTAAATCTTCCAGAAGAAATAAAAATTATGAACTTCCATCTGCCAATCTATTGGTTAATAGATCAACAAATAGCAAAGATAAAAAAGTCAGTACAGTCCAACTAGAGCAGCAATCAAAAATGCTGTTACAAGTTTTGGAAGATTTTGGAGTCTACGGGTCAATGGTTGCAATCAAATTAGGGCCAGTAGTTACTTTGCATGAATTTGAACCAGCCGCAGGAACGAAAGCCGCCAGAGTTGTGGGTCTTGCCGACGATATTGCTCGTTCAATGAGCGCAGTTTCCACCAGAATTGCCGTGGTTCCGGGAAAAACTACTATTGGAATAGAGCTTCCTAATGCTAAAAGAGAAATGATTTCATTTCGCGACATGGTGGAATCTAACGAATATAAATATTCTCAAGCAGATCTGCCAATTATTCTAGGAAAAGATATTGGTGGCGAGCCAATTATTGTTGATTTGGCAAAAATGCCGCATTTATTAATTGCTGGAACCACAGGTTCTGGAAAATCGGTTGGAGTCAATGCCATGATTCTTTCCTTGCTCTACAAACTTCCGCCAGATGAATGTAAATTCATCATGATCGATCCGAAAATGCTTGAGCTTTCAGCCTATGACGGCATTCCTCATTTGCTGGCGCCAGTTGTGACTGAACCAGGAAGGGCGGTTGTGGCGCTTAAATGGGTGACAAATGAAATGGAAGAAAGATATCGCGCAATGTCAAATTTAAGTGTGCGTAATATTGCTGGATATAATGAAAAAATTGAGAAATTCCTCAAAAATGGTGAGAAAATTTCCAAAAAAGTGCAAACCGGTTTTAACCCTGAAACTGGCGAACCAATGATCGAAGAAGTTGAACTTGACGCTAAAAAACTTCCTTTCATTGTGGTTATTGTTGACGAAATGGCAGATTTAATGTTAGTGGCTGGAAAAGACATTGAAACTTCAATTCAGCGTTTGGCGCAAATGGCCAGAGCAGCAGGAATTCACATCATCATGGCCACTCAGCGCCCTTCGGTTGATGTTATTACTGGTGTTATTAAGGCCAATTTCCCGACTAGAATTTCCTTCCAAGTTACTTCTCGAATTGACAGCAGAACTATTCTTGGAACCCAAGGAGCAGAGCAACTTCTAGGGCAGGGCGATATGATCTACATGTCTGGCGGCAGTAAAATGACGCGAGTTCATGGGCCATTTTGCTCCGATACGGAAGTTGAAGATGTGGTTAGTTTCATTAAATCGCAACAATTTGACGACGCAGATTACAGTCAAAATGTGGTTTTTGAACAATTTGAAAATGCTAAAAATAATGCTGCGGGAGCTGCTGCAGAATCTGCTGGAACCGGATCCGACGACGATTTATTTAATAAAGCCGTGCAAATCGTCATTCGCGACCGCAAACCTTCAATTAGTTACGTTCAGCGCCAACTTCGAATTGGTTACAACCGCGCCGCAATTTTAATTGAGCGCATGGAAAAAGACGGAATTATTAGCGAACCTAATATTTCAGGAAAAAGAGAAATTATTGAATAAATTTCTGAAAAATCTAACCATTTGTAGAATGATTTTTTTCTAAAGAAAAATTTGTAATCTATTAAATAAAATCCAATAAAAATGATTAATTTTCTAAAAATGAGCGGGGCAGGAAACGATTTTATTATTGTCGATGAGCGTCAAAAATCTCTCAATATTACTTCGGAAAAAATTTCTAAAATGTGCCAAAGGAATAATATTGGTTGCGACCAATTTATTGTTCTTAAAAATTCCACCAATTCAGATGCCCCTGTAGATGTTCTAATGGAAATTTTTAATCCAGATGGTTCAAAATCAGGAGCTTGTGGCAATGCCACCAGATGCGTTGCGGCAATTTTAATGGAAGAAAAAAATCTTGATGAGGTTAATATTAAAACTTCGGCAGGAATTTTGAATTGCCAAAAAAACACTCCGGGCAGCAATTTAATTGCAGTGAACATGGGAAAACCAAAACTTGATTGGAATTTAATTCCTCTTAGCGTAGAAAAAAATACCGCAGATTTTGTGGTTCAAGGCTTCGAAAAATATCATTTTTCAGCAGTGAACATGGGAAACCCACATATTGTGACTTTTGTCAATGAAGATTTATCAGATCAAGATTTCCTTCGCGATGGCAGAGCTCTTGAAATTAACCCACTTTTCCCGACAAAAACCAATGTTGAATTTGCTCAAATTTTGTCGCCAAATCACATTAAAGTTCGAGTTTGGGAAAGAGGAGCCGGCGAAACCCTAGCTTGCGGAAGCGGCGCCTGCGCAGTTGCTGTTGCGGCAATTCAGAGAAATATAGTTTCAAAAGAAAGAATCAAAATCAGCTTCAAAGGCGGAGATTTATTCATCAACCAACTAGAAGACGACTCAGTAATTATGTCTGGAGGTTACAGTAAAATATTTGCTGGAGTTTTAGATGAGAGTTTTTTTAGTTAAGCAGCATTTCTCAAAAAAATCCAAAAAATTTAAATTGATGTCAAAAAATCCACTTAGTACAAATCAAGATTCTTTGGATCTACTTAGGGAATATTTAGTTCTCTATATAAAAGATCTTTTATAAATTTGGAGTATTTGAAATCAAAAAAAACAATTCTTTTAACCACTGAAGCAAAGAATCCATAAATGTCATTTTTTCACATTTTTCAGTCAATCTCAAGATCTCAATGAGTTACTAGTTAATTGCGAACATCACGTTTTAGATACAAAAATAAGAACATTACAATTGAAATTAGAAACTAATCCAAATGGTCTGCTATCAAAGAAATAGTTAAATGGTTTGTATGGTCAAGAAAAAATTAACTTGTTAAAAAAATTGATCAAGCCGGTCTAGGAATAGAAGAATTAAATGAGATGGTTTTATTTTTTAAAGATAATCTAGGAACGGGTGTATAAGAGTCTAATTCTAGTTTACAAAACGCACTGAAAAATTCTCAAGAAAAACAAGAAATATTAAACTAGTTAATCGGGCGCTGTGATGATAAAATATTAAAATTGAATCAATTTCCAGAGACAACAAAGCCAGAGACAACAAAGCCAGAGACAACAAAGCCAGAAGATCCAGAACCATAACCGCAAGATCCTAAGGTGGAAGAATTAATCATTATGTCACAGTTGAAAAACATAATTCGGGAATTTATCAATAATGGAAATACTTTAGCGCCATAAAATCAACTAATTATTGATGTATTAAAAGATGATCTTAAAACTCGAAAAAGTAAACCTAAGCCTGATGGCGCATATGTGAGTGTGGTAATTAAGGACATAATTGATAAATTTAAAGGTCAAGATATGTTAAAAATAAATGAAATTATCAGACCAGATGCACAAAGGTTTTATTCGCCAAAATGATTCATCAAATATGTTAGATGAAAACAATGTTGCCAATAAATTAAACGATAAATTCATCTCTGAAATTTGGTTAGAAAAAAATGGTGTTTTTAGCTGGAAAAATGTTGATAAAATAATGCAAAAACCAAATGGAATTAATATAATTTCAGCAATTTTTCATGGTGAAAAACCTGACATAAAATTTAAGGTGCAAGATCAAGATGGAGCTTTGGAAGAAATTTCTTGTCAAAGAAGCTTGGAGAGAAGTTGTATGACTAGCGATTGCAAAGCTTCCCTTGTTCAAAATGCTTCGAAAGGAAAAAGTGGCGATGTTTTCGATATTAATAAACATGACTTTGAAACAATCGGAGGATCTCAAAAATATATTGATGCCTTTATTAGATCAAAAAAAGATTTATGTAAGGTTTAAACAGCGAAATTTTTTACAAAATGCCAATTAGAAACTTTATTCTGACAATTTTTTTATTATTTATTACCAGCAATTCTTTTGCTTTTTCTCCAGAAGAGCATTTGCCAGAAAAGCAAGAACAAAGAGCTCGAGAATTATTTTTACAAATTAAATGCCCAGTTTGCGCAGGGCAGGTGATTGAATCTTCTAGCACTGAAGTTTCTATTCAGCTTCGAAAATTAGTGCGTCAGAAAATTATTCAAGGAAAAACAGATCAGGAAATTAAGAAAGATTTAGCGACAGAATATGGCAATGACATTTTAACTTCGCCGCCACTAAGTAAGGAAAATTTTTTATTGTGGTTTTTGCCAATGTTCTTTGCAGGAATTGGTTTTTTGGTAATCGGGCAAAAATTTAGGAAAAAGAAAAATTAATCTTCCCTTAATCTTCACCTCTTTGGCTTCTTCTTTTATCGTCCCTCTCTTTAAGCGAAGCTCTTTTATCGTAGAGTTTTTTGCCTTTACAAATTCCAATATTCATCTTCACAATATTTCGCGAATTAAAATACATTGAAAGAGGCACGACCGACAAGCCTTTTGAGCGAACTTTGCCGAGCATTTTTTCAATTTGTTTTTTATGCAGCAAAAGCTGGCGTGGGCGTAGGGGAACATGATTGAATTTATTAGCTCCCTTATATTCAGCAATGTGAACATTCAGCAAAGTTAATACACCATTTTGCTCAGTAACATATCCATCGGAAATATTAACGCCGCCATCGCGCAGCGATTTTACTTCGCTTCCCACCAACATAATTCCAGCTTCAATTTCTTCTTCAATGGAATAGTGAAAACGGGCCTTGCGATTATTGGCAATTTGCTTGATAGGCAGTTCCTTTCTTGGTTTTGGTGCGATTGGTTTATGGTATGTGGACATTTTATTTTATTGATAATTCTATCATTTCATTAATTAGATTTTGTTCGATTTCTGGCTTTTCTCCAAACCATTTTTCAAAACCAAATAGACCTTGGTAAATTAACATTCCAATTCCTGTTGTAATTGGATTTCCTTGTTTTTTAGCCTGTTTTAAAAGATTAGTCATTAATGGTTTGTAAACAATATCGCAAACCAAGGCCTTTTCATTTAGATTGTTTAAATTAATTTCAAGATCATCAGATCCTTTCATTCCTAGCGAAGTGCTGTTAATCAACAAATCTACCTCATTTAAATTGCCATCACGATCTTCCCATTTAATTGCCGTGGTTTTATCAAAAGATTTTGCTAAATTTTCCGCCTTATCAAAACTGCGATTAGCGACAATAATTTGCGAAACTCCTTCCCCTAAAAGACCAAAAATAATTGCTCTTGCGGCTCCTCCTGCTCCAAGCAGTAAAATTCGCTTACCTGCAAAATCGAAATTTGGATTAGTCGATTTAATATTTTGAATAAATCCGAAATAGTCGGAATTATCACCCCAAATCTTTCCGGCTTTGTCGATTGTAATGGTGTTTACTGCACCAATTTCTAGTGCCGATTTGCTGGCAAAATCGCAAAGTTTTAAAGCCATTTCTTTATGAGGAATGGTGATATTGCAGCCAACAAAACCAAGCTTGGGCAAGCTTCTTAAGAACTCTGGAAAATCGGCAATTGAGACTTTCCTAGAAGTGTATTTTCCATCGATGGCACATTGCTTTAGCCAATAATTGTGCATATGTGGTGAAAGCGACTGCGCGATTGGGTCGCCAATTACTGCGACAATTTTGGTATTTGGCGACAAAATATATTCTCTTAAAGAATCTAAATTCATGAATTAATAAATTAGTGCAGGTAGTTAAGTTGGGTTGCGCTTTAATTAAAGCGCAAACTTTAAACTATTTTTTAAAAGAAAATTTAGATCATAACTCTCGTGGGACCCTTTTCTGACAATCTCGAAGAATCTCCTGATGGTTTCAGAGATGTATGAGGACGATCCAATGCTACTTGTTTTTCTGGAGCCAGACCTTTCCACGCTTTATTTTGTTTATCAATCCCAAGCTCTCTTTCAATTCCAAGAAGTGGAGCCATATTTCCGATTAACTTATCACGAGCAGCTTTTAAGTCACCTTTAGCACCTTTAACATCTTTTCGAAATTCTTCTAGAATTTTCAAAGCCGGAGAACCCTCCAACGATGCAAATTGAATTGGATCGTAAAATGCCAAAGCTTGAGCGAACTTAGAATCTTTTAGATCGCCATTAATAAAATCTTGCTCACCTCTGGCGTGAACAGATAGTAAAATTGCCACCGCATCAACAGTTGAGAAGGTTCCACCTCTTTTTCTAGTTAAATCTTTATCCTCTCCATTTTTTTGTGTAGCTTTGAATAATTCAATTAAATTACTTTTTGATAGTAATCCTTTTTCTTGATCTTTATCTAACCCAAGAAGAAGAGCTTTAAGTTCATCCTTTAAAGCTTTATCATTAAGACTTTCTAAGTTCTGTACTCTTTCCTGCAATCCTTTTTGTTGCAAAGTGTTTGTTTCAAAAATGATCCCTCTTGCGCCATTAGAAAATCCAAGCCAAGATTTAGTTGGTTGTTTTGTAGATTCTGATGGGGCTTCAAAATAGGAAGAAATTCTATCACCAGCTTTTGCAATTGAGCTTTTATCTTTAACCCAAGCATCATTCTTAAAAGTTATTTCTGGGCAAGAGGCTACTAGTGAAGTAGTTCCTTGTTTACCAATATCGCAACCTTTTAAGTCAACTACGACAGAAAATTTATCACCAACATTATTAGCAATATATTCGTTTAAAATTTTTATTGCTTCTGGAGTAATATCTTCAGGAAGTCTTATGGTTAAAACTTTTTTGATAGTATTATTGGGAAATCTAATAAGTTGCTCATTTTCAAAGAAACTAGCTATCTGTGCGCAAAAGAATTCGTTATCTGTTAGTTTTGTGGTGCTGTCTACCCCGTGATAAAATCTTACAGATGGTTGCCTGTTTGAGCCAAAAAATGCGGCATATTGTTCACTAATTGGAGGTCTTTTTTCACCTTTTCTTTCGTCAATATTGTGGGTAAGTCCATTTTCAATTCTTAATTCCCTGCGAGTTTTAGGGAGAGCTTCTACACTTTGGGTCGTAAGGCTATCGGCGTGCTTAAATTCTTCAGCAATAATTCTAATATTGTGACCTTGAAGCTCATTCAGCTCTGTTTCGAAACTCTTGCCAGCTTTAATATTCCATTTTGCTTTTTGTTTTGAACTATCAAGAGATGCAACTTCTTCGTAGGATTCTGGTAGGTTAGATGAATTTAATGTTTTAGAAGGTCGCAATAAAGTTAGCGTTAAATCGCCAACATGATGGCGAGATAAGCCAATTCCAAAACCATCTTCACCTCTCACTTCGGCTTTAAGTAAGAATGTTTCTCCGTTCAACACAACAGTTTGGTAAGCGACATCTGGCTTATCCTTTTCGTGAGCAAAGGCAAATGTAATGTCTTTTTTACCATTTGGAAGTTTTTCTTCTCGAACCGCAAAACCATTTAATTTTACCTCACCAAAGCCCTTAACTGTTCTGACAGAGTGAGCGCCTTCAACAGTTTTCTTGCCTGGGGCACAATGAATAACTGAAACTTCATTTCTACCTTTTTCTTGATGAATGGTTTTTATTAATGTAACAGGTTTGCCAGTTTCAGGCATAGAAACCAAAACTTCCTGCCCATAATAGCCATCGTCTTTAGAGAAAAATTCGAATGGCAATGTTCCTAGATTGACTTCTTCTCCATTTTTTAAAATTCCAGAAGAATTCCGCGATTCTAG
This sequence comes from Rickettsiales bacterium, assembly GCA_047619265.1. Lineage (GTDB taxonomy): Bacteria > Pseudomonadota > Alphaproteobacteria > Rickettsiales > UBA1997 > JAJTCH01. The sequence goes on from JBLHNE010000024.1 coordinate 11,848, forward strand.
CGCAAGAAATCTTATTAATTTAGAGTTGCCTCTGTCCCCGAAAAGAACATTTTGTTGCTCGGCGATTGCATATTTTTTTTCATACGAAACAGCGGTAAGAGCTTTTTGAATTATTGCCGCTTTTTTAGCTTTTTTGTCAATTATTGTTAAATTTTCGCGCTCTAATTTTTCATCAAGAAGATCGAACAATAGAGATATTTCCCATGTAACAGGATTCTCTTTGGACTTTTCTGAATCGTAATTTTCCAGCAAAGCCCCTAGTAAGAAAGCGAAATCCTTATCGAAAAAATTCACAACCTGTTTTTTAACAGAGTCTCTATTTTCTTTATTTCTAGCAGCAAAATCTTTAAATGCCTTTAAGGCAATTTCTTGCTTTTGTTTGGCAAGATTTTGTTTTTTTGTATTGTCGTCAGCTTCACTGATTTCTTCTTCTGCTGTAGTTTGGGCGGTAGTAATTTCTGCAGTTTGATCTGTTTCTTTATTGTAGTCTTCAACAGCTTTTTGAGCAGTTTCTTTTGCATTAGTTGCCTCTTCTAGATTTGCTTGAGCTTGAGTAGAAGCCTCATTTGCAAGAGCAAGTGATGCTTCAAATTTTCCTAATTCTTCAGTCGCTTTTTGTTGTCTTGTTAAATCTTCCTTTTCGGCTTTTTTTAGTTCTTCGGTTTTGATTGCTAGATTTGCTTCGGCCAATTTTACATCTTTAAGAGCTTCATTTAATGTTTTTGTATCATTATCTTTTTCTGCAGGAATTGTCTGTTTTAGATTATCTCGGGCGGTGTTTAGTTTAATTTTTTCTTTCTCTAATTTTGTTTCAGCTTCTTTTTTTAATTCTTCTGCCTTTTTATCTTTATTAAGATTATTAAATTTAGCTGTACTTTGAGCAGTTTGAGCGGCAGCTAGGGCGGCTTTAGCCTCTTCATTTTGAGCGCTTGCTTTAACTTCAGATTCTTTAGCTTTTTCTAAATCTGATAAAAGAGTGGAGTGAGCAGCTTTTATTTTAGCTTCAACAGCTTCTTTTGCAGCTTCTTTTGCAGCATCTTCATCAACATCTCCTTCTTTTCTTTCGGTATCTCCTCGTGCTTTTTTAAGAAGCTGCTCTTG
>JBLHNE010000025.1:0-12698 GCA_047619265.1 Rickettsiales bacterium
TCCGGACTTTCCTCTTACTTTCATTACTATTTCTAGTAAAAAGCAAGCGACTGTCTTGGGGAGGAGTCATTATTTGGATGAAAAGATTTTTAGCAAGAAAAAGATCACATCTTTGCTACACGTAGCAAAGATTCGTAAAATGACATTTCCGCTACGCGTAGCGGAAAGTTGTAAAATGACTAAAAAATCCTCAAAGTTCAAAAAACCCAGAAAAAAAACCCAGAAAAAAAACCAAGACAAAGCTATTGCTTATTTTAGAGTCATTCCTAATATTTCAGCCTAATATTTACGCCCCTAAAATAGCATTAAAACAACGTTTAAAATAACAACCAAACAGCAATCTCATGGCACAAGAAAAAAGCAAATCAGAAACTCCAGAAAAAACACAAGAATTAGATAAAAGCAAAGAGCTACAAAAAAAATTAACCGATGCTCAAAAAAAAGAAATACAAGCAATGGCTCAAAGATTAGCAAAAGATTCTTTAACCAAAAAAGAAGAAGCGTTAAAAAACAAAAATCTTCCAAAAAAAGAACAAAAACCCACTTCTCGCACTTAAATAATGACTAAAATCCTTCCTGCAATATTTTCCGGCATTCAACCAACCGGCAATTTACATCTTGGCAACTATTTAGGCTCAATTGCTAATTGGAAGCCACTTCAAGAAACCCACAATTGCCTTTTTGGAATAATGGATTTGCATTCAATTACTCTTCCTCAAAATCCTGCAACCCTAAGAAATAACATTTTAGAGACTGCCATCGTCTATTTAGCCAGCGGAATTAACCCTACCAAATCAGCCATTTTTGCGCAAAGCAGAATTAAAGAACATGCTGAACTTGCTTGGATTTTAAGCACTTTAACGCCCCTTGGTTGGCTGAATAGGATGACGCAATTTAAGGAGAAATCTGCAAATAATGAAAATCTTGGTCTTTTCGCCTACCCTGTTTTAATGGCGGCAGATATTCTTCTCTACAAATCCGATGTTGTTCCTGTTGGTGAAGATCAAAAACAACATTTGGAACTAGCCAGAGACATTGCTGGAGCGTTTAATCGCCAGTTTAAGAATGAGTTTTTTAAGCTCCCAGAACCTTTCATTTTGGGCAATTGTACCAGAGTAATGTCATTGCAAGACGGAACCAAGAAAATGAGTAAATCTGATGAAAGCATTTTGTCGCGCATTAATCTTGCCGATGAAAAAGATTTCATTATTAAGAAAATCAAAAAAGCCAAAACCGATTCTACTCTCGGAATTAGCTACGATAAAAACCGCCCAGAAATTTTTAATTTACTAAATATTTTCTCTGCAATGTCAGAGCAAAAACCAGAAGAATTGGCTACAAAATATCAAGATTCTGGCAATGGAAAATTTAAAGAAGATTTGGCAGAGGCTTTGATTGTAAAACTAGATCCAATTCAAAGTGAAATTAAACGACTCAAAAATGATTTGAGTTTTGTTAAACAAATTTTGCAAGATGGCGAAGAAAAAGCCCGCACAATTGCTGAGTTGAATATTAAAAAGATTAAAGAAATTGTTGGATTGTATTAAATTTTCTGGATTGCCGCGCCTTCGTCATTTCGAGCCGAAGGCGCGGCAATCCAGCTTTTTAAAATAAAAAATGAATCAAAAACTACCAGCCGACTTAATCGGTGAGATACAAAAATTAAAAAAAGAAATGAACGCCGTAATTTTGGCGCATTTTTATCAAGATGAAGAAATTCAAGATATTGCTGATTTTATCGGCGATTCTCTCGATCTTTCCCGCAAAGCCGCTTCAACTGATGCGGATGTTATTGTTTTTTGTGGCGTAAAATTTATGGCGGAAGTTGCTAAAATTTTAAACCCATCCAAAAAAGTCATCATTCCCGACATGAAAGCTGGTTGCAGCTTGGAAGAATCTTGTCCTCCTACGGCTTTTAAAAAATTTAGAGAAGATCACCCAGACCACATCGCCCTCACCTACATTAATTGTTCGGCCGACATTAAGGCCCTTTCCGACATTATTGTTACCTCGTCAAACGCCAAAAAAATCATTGATCAAATACCTCAGGATCAAAAAATTATCTTCGCGCCAGATCAACATTTAGGCAGATATTTAGCCAAGGAAACTGGAAGAGACATGCTTTTGTGGCAAGGATCTTGCATTGTTCACGAGCAATTTAGCGAAAAAGAATTAGTTAAACTTAAAACCAATCACCCAGAAGCCCATGTTATTGCCCACCCTGAATGCCCAGAGCATCTACTTAATCATGCCGATCACATTGGCTCGACCTCGTCACTTCTAAAATTCGCCGCCGATCATCAAGGTGAAAAGTTCATTGTTCTAACCGAGCCGCATATCATTCACCAAATGAAAAAACAAAACCCAACTGGAGAATTTTTCGATTGCCCATTCGCAGAAAAGGCCGGATGTACTCTTTGCAACACTTGCCCTTTTATGGAATTAAATACATTAGAAAAATTGTATTTGGTGATGAAAAACCAAAATAACGAAATTAATTTAGACGAAGATTTGCGAATCAAAGCCAAAAAATCTTTAGATAGAATGCTAGAAATGTCTTAAATTAGTTATTAGCTACCAATTACTAGTTACTAGTTAATTGTTTTTATTAACTTATTAGTAATTAAATTTATGTTAAAGATCATCTTCATGGGAACTCCCCATTTTGCTATTCCTGCTTTACAAAAACTTCTTGATGAGCCAGATTTTGAAATTGTGGCGGTTTATTCTAAAGAGCCACAAATTTCAGGTCGTGGCCACAAAGTTCAGAATTCGCAAATTCACAATCTAGCTTTAGAAAATAATCTCAAGATCTTCACACCAAAAACCTTAAGAAACGCAGATATTCAAAAAGAATTCTCCGCTTTAAACGCCGACATTGCTGTTGTTGTGGCCTATGGACTAATTCTTCCTGTAGAAATTTTAAATGCTCCAAAACTGGGATGCATCAATATTCACCCTTCCTTACTTCCAAGATGGCGCGGTGCGGCGCCACTTCAGCGCACTTTAATGGCAGGAGATTCCAAGACAGGAGTAGATATTATTCAAATGGACGAAGGAATGGACAGTGGGGATATTTTAGCGGAGGAAAAATTTGATCTCGATGGCCAAATAAATCTTGAAGAATTATCCAATAAAACCTCCGAAATTGGCGCTAATTTATTGCTTAAAACTATTAAAAATTTAGTGGAAGGAAAAATAAATCCAATTAAACAAGACAATGATTTATCGGTTTACGCCAGCAAAATATTAAAAGAAGAATTTGCCATTAATTGGGATAATTCGGTGCAAGAAATTTTAAATAAAATTCGAGGCCTTTCAGGATGTGGATCGGCTTATTTTGAAATTGGTGGTGAGAAAATTAAAATCCATAAAGCGAAAATAATTAGCGAAAATAATGCAGAATTTAATGCTGGAAAAATTATTGATGAACATTTAACTATTGCCTGTAAAGATGGATCCATTCGCCCAGAAATTCTACAAAGAGCAGGGAAAAATAAAGTTTCTCTTGAAGAATTTTTAAGAGGTTTTCAAATATCTAATTTTCTTTAAATAATGCCATTAGAGCCAAATAATCTAGAAACGAACACATTATTAACTCCGCTTCTAGAAAAAAAAAGACTATTTCTTGTTGATTGGGATGGAACAATTCAAGATAGCCGCAAAGATAAAAACGAAAAAACTATCACCACTTTCAGCCTTGAATTAGTTGAATATCTAAATAATAAAATTGTGGAAGGACACATAGTTGTTATTGCGTCTTTCGCTGGAGTTCCAAGCTTAACCAAAAAACACCTAATTGAAAATCACATACCAAGCCTTGATCCTGTGTTGAGTCTTTTAAATAGTGCCTACCTTTCCGAGTACATTAAAAAATCTGATCACGTAGAAATGGATCCAAATCTTGCTAGATTGGTCAAGGAAGTTAAAGATTCCACATATTCTATTCCGTCGTCAGAAAAAGAAGGTGTATTAGGTGGAAATCTTCTAGATTTAATCGAGGAACATAAAAAAGATGTCATATTATTTGGAAATGATGCTAATGATCAATTTTTTATGGAAAAATTAGAAAATAATATTGCAGATTTAAGAATTAATCTGGTTGATGCCTCAATGCCAAAATGCAGAAAATTCTTTGATGCTAAAAACAGAAGAAACCCACATAAAGGAATTAAAAATCCCATATCCAGTTTCAAAAGATTTCCAAAAAAAGAAGGGAAACCCAAAACATCACTCCAATCTAGCAGCAATAATTTTCAAATTTTCTGCAAAGCTCTCACTTCCTGTTTTCAAAGCAGAACTTAATCTTAATGATCCTTTTAACTTGAAAATAAAAACCAAATCAGCACAATTCCGCCTTCATTTTGCCGCAAAATTTAATTCCTAATCCAAATAATTCTTAATAAATGGCAGTAATCACAATTAACGAAAAAGAAATCACCGTTCCAGATGGAATAACACTCATTCAAGCCTGCGAAATGGCCAATGTAGAAATACCTCGTTTTTGCTACCATGAAAGATTAGCAATTGCTGGTAATTGCAGAATGTGCTTAGTTGAAGTTTCTCCAGGACCACCAAAACCAGTCGCTTCTTGCGCCACCAATGTTGCCAATGGCATGATCATTAAAACCGATTCACCAATGGTTAAAAAAGCCCGTGAAGGTGTAATGGAATTTCTACTCGCCAATCACCCGCTCGATTGCCCAATTTGCGACCAAGCTGGCGAATGTGATTTGCAAGATCAATCCTTCGCATATGGAAAAGGGAATAGCGATTTTCGCGAACATAAACGCGCAGTTAAAGATAAAAATCTCGGGCCACTTGTAGCAACCGAAATGACTCGTTGTATTCATTGCACACGCTGTGTTAGATTCATCACCGACATTGCAGGAACAGCAGAAATGGGAGCAGTTGGCCGCGGCGAAACCATGGAAATTACCAGCTATTTAGAAAAAAACCTAACTTCAGAACTTTCTGGAAACATTATCGATCTTTGCCCAGTTGGCGCCCTAACCTCTAAACCATACGCTTTTAAAGCTAGAAGTTGGGAACTTAATAAAACCGAATCTATCGATGTGATGGACGCAGTTGGAAGCAATATTCGCCTTGATTCACGAGGTTTAGAAGTGGTTAGAATTCTACCAAGATTAAATGAAGAAATTAACGAAGAATGGATTTCTGACAAAACTCGTTTTTGCTACGACGGACTAAAAGTTCAAAGACTAGATCAAGCCTACATCAAAGAAAATGGCAAATTTAAAGCCGTTTCATCAGAAGAAGCCTACGAATTTATTGCCTCAAAATTAAAAGATTTAAAAGGCGAAGAAATTGCCGCTCTTTCTGGCAGACTTTCTGGAGTTGAAGAAATTACCGCTCTTAAATTATTGATGGAAAAATTAGGCTCCACAAATTTTGATTGTAGAGAAAACGGCAGTCAAATTGACGCTTCCGATCCAGCTTCATACAGCTTTAACACCACAATTTATGGAATTGAAAATGCCGATTCTTGCTTATTAATTGGAACCAACCCAAGAACCACAGCTCCAATAATTAATGCCAGAATTCGCAAAAGATTCTTAAGTGGAAAGTTAAAAATTGCCGCAATTGGCCTGAATTCAGATATTGACCTAACCTACAAATACGAAAATTTAGGAAGTGAGATTCAAATTCTACAAGAAATTTTAGATGGAAAATCTTCCTACAATCAGATTCTAGAAAAATCTTTCCACCCGATGCTAATTATTGGCGAAGAAATTTTGCGATGCCAAGATGGTAAAGAAATTTTAAATCTAGCTAAAAAAATCGCCGAGAAATACAAAATGATCGACGAAAAATGGAATGGTTTCAACATGCTTCACGGTAATGCTTCTCTAAACGGAGCTTTACTAGCTGGATTTGTTTCTGAAATTGGAACTGATGCAATTTTACAAAAAGCTAAAAAAGGTCAAATAAAAGCAGTTTACCTACTTGGAGTCGACGATATTAATCTATCTGACCTAAAAGATTGCTTCACAATCTATCAAGGTTCTCACGGCGAAAAAGGTGTGGAATTTGCCGACGTTATTTTACCAGGAGCCGCTTACAGCGAGAAAGAAGCTACCTATGTTAATATTGAAAGCAGACCACAAAAAACTTCAAGGGCTATCTTCCCACCAAAAAATTCTAAAGAAGATTGGCAGATAATTGCAGGTTTATCGAAAACTTTAAGACAAGATTTAGGTTTCAAATGCATTAATTCTTTAAGAGAAATAATGGTAAAAAATAACCCAATTTTTGCTGATTATGAAATTTCTGCCAAAAATAAATGGAAAATATCCACAGATATTGGCAAAATAAGCGAATCAAATATTACTAATTCTTTTGGAAATGATTTTTTCAACAGCAATGTTGTTGCTAGACTTTCCAAAACTTTGAATGAGTGTAAAAAACAACTAAATATTGCAAAATAAAAAGAGTTCAGTATTTTACTCCTTCTTAATTTTTTTAGTACTCACGTAAAATTTATTTTATACAGAGTTTCAAGCCGTTTTTATTTTCCAGAAACACATCCTATGTATTCATAGCTAGTTATCTGAAAAAAAATAAAATAGTGATAAAACTTAAAGTAAAAACATATTTTGCGCCAGTCCTTTTAACTAATCCTATTTAACAGCTTATGAGCATTAAAATTCGCCTTTCTCGTGGCGGCAGAAAAAAAGTTCCTTTCTACAGTATCGTTGCAACCAACTCCACTTCACCTCGTGACAGTAAATTCCTTGAAAAACTTGGAACTTTTAACCCACTTGCCAAAAAAGACGACGCCGCAAGAGTTGTTCTAAAGAAAGAAAGAGCCGAATATTGGCTTTCTGTTGGTGCTCAACCATCTGAAAGAGTTGCTATTTTACTTATTGAACTTGGTGTTGCCGGTGCTGAAAAATACAAACCAACTTTCACCCCGAAAGAAAAACTTACTGGCGCTAAGAAAAAAACTTTAGAAAGAATTGCTAAAGCTGCAGAATCTCTAGAAGCTGCTAAAGCCAAAGAAATAGAAGAAAAAGCTGCAGCAATCGCTGAAGCTCAGGCTGCTAAAGAAGCTGCAAAAGCTGAAGCTGAAGCTGCTAAGGCAGAAGCTGAAGCTGCTAAAGAAGCCGCTAAGGCAGAAGCTGAAGCTGAAAAATCTGCTAAAGAAGAAGTTAAAGTTGAAGATGCTAAAGAAGTTAAAACTGAAGAGCCAGCTAAAGCTGAATAATAAAATCTCAAGACGAAAATAAACTTAGTTACTAATGACTAACTAGTCATTAGTAACTAATAATTAGTAATTAGTAAAGTCATTGGTAATTTAAATAGATGATATTTACATATCAAACCCTCTCCGTCCTACTCTCCCCTTTCATTACCCTTTATCTTCTATTTAGAAAATTAAAAAAGAAAGAAGATCAAATTCGTTTCGGTGAACGTTTCGGATATTCAAAAATCACCAAACCAAATGGATCTTTAATTTGGATTCATTCAGCAAGCGTTGGAGAATCTAAGTCAGCACTAACTTTGGCGGAAAAACTTCTCAAGCAATATCCAAAAATAAATATTTTAATGACTTCCGGAACCATAACTTCCGCAAGTGAAATTGGCAAAAATTTACCAGAACGAACAATTCATCAATTTATTCCTGTCGACACATTATTTGCTGTCAAAAGATTTCTAAAACATTGGAAACCAGATTTAGCAATGTTTGTTGAATCGGAATTATGGCCAAATTTAATCATTCAAACTAAAAAATATGCCTGCGATTTAATCTTAATCAATGGCAGAATTTCCGATAGATCTTTCAAACATTGGAAAATTCTTCATAAATTAAATTTCAATTTACTCAAAAACTTTTCTCTTTGCCTAGCTCAAAGCCCTATTGATAGGCAAAAATTTATTGATCTTGGCATCAAAAATGTTCAATTTGTCGGAAATTTAAAATTGGCCTCAAAACCCCTAAAAGTTAATCAAGATCAATTAGAGAAATTAAAATATCAAATAGGAACAAGAAAATTCTGGTTTGCCGCCAGCACTCATCAAGGAGAAGAAGAAATTATTATCAAGGCCCATCAAAAACTAAAAGAATATTTCCCTGAACTTCTAACTATTATTGCCCCAAGGCACCCAAATAGAATAAAAGAAATTGTTCAGTTAATTCCCAAAGATTTAAAAATTGCACTTCACAGTCAAAACGAAGAAATTACTAATTGCGATATTTATTTAGTTGATGTTTTGGGAGAACTTGGAACTTTTTATTCTTTAAGCAAAATTTCCTTAATAGCAGGATCAATGCTAGAAAATATTGGCGGCCACAACCCATTCGAAGCTTTGCAACTAGAATCGGTTATTCTTTCTGGAATCTATGTAAAAAACTTTGAAGAAATTTACAAAAATTTAAAAAATACTAATGCCTGCCAAATGATAAAAAACGAAGCAGAATTGCTGTTCTATATATTAAAAATAATGAAAGACAAAAATGATTATTCACTAAGATTAAAGAATACCAAAAACCTTAGTGCTAATAACGAAAAAATCTTAGAGAACATCTTGGAAGAAATTTCCAAAATCCACGAAATAAAATCATGAAAAACATCTTCATCGCCCTAATTATTCTATCTATAGCGTCTTGCATTTCTTATCGCCCAATTTTCAATCCTAACGATAAATACAACGAGGCTGGAAACATCCAAGCCAATAAAGAAGCTGATATTTGTATGGAAGAAGCTGATCAATATTTAAAAGATCTTAAATCCCGCAGAGCTTTAAAGGAGGGAGTTAGAAGCGCTGGATGGGGATCATTTATTGGAGGTATTTTTGGGTTTATATTTGGCGGAAATGTTTCAGGTCTTGTTACAGGAGTTGCCGTCGGAGCTGGATTTGGAGCAGCTTCTGGTGCTGGTGGAGTTCTGGCAGAAGATAATCTTAAACCAGACCAACTTAAACAAAGATATGTGACCAGCTGCTTAAATAAAAAAGGCTACAACATTCTAGGCTGGGAATAAGAAAAACCTAAATATACCAAGTCCCATCTTTAATTGTATTTTTAAGAAAAATATTTTTTAGAATAAAATTGAGAGATGCAGCTTAAAAAAATTATTAGAAAGTATTATCTTATGCGCATTTCCTAAAAAAATTCCACATAACCAAGGATATTTATAAAAATTTCCTCAGCATTTTATTCACTTATCGTGGTCACTTTTTTTGCTAGTGATATAATTAATTAACTGCAATCTTTAGAAAATCTAGGCAATACAAGAATTGCATATTCCTCTAATTTCTACAGCAACATATTCGATCTTAAAATTATTTGTAGATCCTATTTTATCCAATTCGATTGCAAGGTCTTTATCGCAACATTCTTGAACCTCATTGCATTTATTACATATTAAAAAGAAGCACTTATTATGCTTTAAAGGATGCGAGCAAACGACATAGCTGTTTGAAATATGCAACTTATGAATCAATCCACATTCCAATAAAAAATCCAAAGAGCGATATATTGTGGCCGGTTTTGCCGAAGAATCTTCCTTCTGTAATATGCTTAATACATCATATGCTTTGGAGGGTTGGTGATTTTGCAAAATGATGGAAAATATTTTTTGGCGCAAATCAGTAAAACGCAAACCATTTTTAAGGCAGATTTCCTTAGCTTGGTTCAAAGAATCTTGGGAGCATTTATTATGGTCTTGACATGAAATCATTTTTCTAAAAAGTTAGGGGTTTTAATGTTATATTGTGACTTAATGCTCATTTCTTATGAATCAAATCTTTTTAAATACAGGTTAAATTTATTGATAATAAAAGAACCAACTCCAATAAAAACTCACAATTATCATAGGTAAAGTAAGTAGTCTATCCCAAATAACCTCATATTTTCTTTTACCTAAAAATTAATTAAGACTTATTTAAAAACAAAAAAACCCACTAATTATTTAACTAGTGGGTTTTTTTAGAATTAAATTTCAATATTTACAATTCGAAGAAATTTAGGATAAAAAATTTGAACTTGCGACTGATCTATATTCAAATAGAAATAATTATGCGTAATTTAATCTATTTTTTGCGTCTAAAAAAGGCAGGAACATTAAGCATGTCGTCATCTTCTACACTTAAAAAGTCGTTTTTCTGATCCTTTGTATTAACATTGATCGACATTTCTTCCTCGTCGTCCATAATTGTTGATATTTTTGAACTAAACCTATGTTCTGCATCTGAATCTTTGGTTGGCTCTTCATTATTTTTTGAACCGCTATTCATAAAACCAAACAAACTGAAGCCTTCTTTTTTAGGTTTTTTAACTTCTTTTTTGTAATTCATTTTGCCTCTAAGAAGTAAATCTGCATTTTCCTTTTCTTCTCTTGCTTTATCGTTTTGAATTTTTTGTCTAACTTCTTCAGCTTCTGCTTCCAATCTAAATTTAATAGCATTGCGATCGGAATTTCTTTTTTCTTCTTCCAGATCATTTTCTAAATTTTGATGTTTAGAAGATAGATCTTTTAGAGATTCAGGAGTTTTAACATCATTTTTTTCATAATTTTCGTTAACATCTTCAAAAGTTCTTTCATGATGTTTACGGGTAATTTCTTCGTTAATTGGCTTAAGATTTTGATCAAGATTTTTAACTGATCCGGTATCGAAGAAAGTTTTTTTACTTTGCACAAATTCATCAATTTTATCTTTGGCTTTTTCTTGATCACTTCTAATTTCATAAACCATTTGCGATTTTGATTGCGAAGGTAGATTTTGATCTAGTGGAGCGTAAAACTCATCTTCATCAATTCCGGTTGCAACAACCGAAATACGGATTTTACCTTGCATATCTTCGTTAAAAGCTGATCCAAATATAATATTGGCATTAGAATCGACTTCTTTTTTAATGGTATTAACTGCTAAATCGGCCTCAAAAAGAGTCATATCTGGCCCGCCAGTCATATTAACCAAAACTCCTTTAGCCCCGCGAATTGAAATATCGTCGAGAAGTGGATTAGCAATTGCTTCTTCGCAAGCGATCACGGCGCGGTTTTCACCACTTGCTTCTCCTGTTCCCATTAATGCTTTTCCGCTTTTAGTCATGATGGTTCTAATGTCGGCAAAATCTAGATTTACCAAACCCGGCATAGTAATTAAATCGGTTATGCCGCGAACTCCGGCATGTAGAACGTTGTCGGCCATTTTGAATGCAGCTTCAAAAGTAGTTTGTTCATTAGCGATTCTAAATAGATTTTGATTTGGAATTATGATTAAAGTATCAACACATTTTTTAAGTTCTTCAATTCCAAGCTCCGCAGATTCCATGCGATATTTTCCTTCAAATTGGAAAGGCTTAGTAACAACTCCAACAGTTAAAATTTCTCTTTCTCTGGCTAGTTTTGCAATAACTGGAGCTGCTCCGGTTCCGGTTCCACCACCCATTCCAGCGGTAATGAAGACCATATTATTGCCTTCTAAAAACCTAATTATTTCTTCAACATTTTCTTCTGCTGCAATTTTTCCTCTATCTGGAAAAGATCCGGCTCCTAGGCCTTTTGTGGTGTTTACTCCAAGTTGAATGCGATTTGCTGCAAGAGAATTTGCCAATGATTGCGCGTCTGTATTGGCTGCAATAAATTCTACGCCTTCTAAATTTGAACGAATCATGTTATTCAAAGCATTTCCACCTGCTCCGCCAACGCCAAAAATTGAAATTTTTGGTTTTAATAAAACTGGCTCAGGAATGTTTATTTTTAATGTCATTTTTAGATGGATTGAACGTTATTAAATATATGGGAAGAATGACAAATTGATTCTAATTATTCAAGTTAAGTTATCTTTGCTTACTTAAGAAGCGATATGCCAATGAGTCTCTCCTCCTGAAACATCTTTTAGCACGATATTTTTTACTAATAATTCATTTCTAATTTCATCAGCTTTTGCCCAATTTTTTTGAGCTTTAGCTTCTTTTCTTGCGGATATTTTTTCTAAAATATAATTTTCATCAACATTTATTGCCTGTTTTTTAACAACATGATTGGACTTGTATAATCCAAGAAAATCAAGGCAAGAAAGTAGGTTTTGAATTAAATTATTTTTTTCATTTTCCTCAGAATTTTTAATCTCTTTAACGATTTCATGCAAAACACTAAATGCCAAAGGAGTGTTTAGATCGTCGCTCAAATATTCAAGAATTTTTACTAAATATGGATTCTCAATATTAGAAGCAGAATTTATTGCGGCAGAACCAATTGCGCCATAAAATTTTTCGATGGCTTTGGTGGAGTCTAGTAAAGCTTTATCGCTAAAGTCTAGTGGTTTTCGATAATGAGTGGAAAGGAGTAAATATCGAATCGCAATTCCATTAATATTTTTATCGAGTAAATCTTTGATGGTGAAGAAATTATTCAAAGATTTGCTCATTTTTTCGCCATTAACAGTTAGAAAACCATTATGAACCCAATATTTTGCATAGGAAGAATGTGGATTGGCACATTTGCTTTGAGCAATTTCATTTTCATGATGCGGGAATTTTAAGTCGGCTCCGCCGCCGTGAATGTCGAAACTCTCTCCTAAATATTTATTACTCATTGCTGAACATTCCAAATGCCACCCAGGGCGACCTTTACCCCATGGGCTTTCAAATATTGATGAAATGTCGTCGTTTTCACTAGCAGGTTTCCACAAAACAAAATCGAGTGGATCTTTTTTATATTTAGCAATTT
>JBLHNE010000026.1:0-12415 GCA_047619265.1 Rickettsiales bacterium
TAAATCATATAACTTGGCAATTTTTTCCGCTCTTTTGGGGCGATAAGCCCAAACACTTGGAGCTATTAAATGAATTTTTTTAATATTTTGAGCTTCTGAATTTTGCTCTAAATTTTGATTTAATTTTTTAATAACTCGAAAACAAAAATCCGGCGAATCGATAGTAATGACGATTTGCGCCTTTGAATCCACAATATTTTGAGCAGTTTCTTTGATTCTTTTCAGCAGCTTTGGAATATGAGGTAAAACTTCAGCAAAACCCATTATTGAAAGTTCTGAAATAGGAAAAATCGAATTTAAGCCTTGTTCTTGCATTTTTTTGCCGCCAATTCCTATAAATTCGATATTTTGATGCGTGGATTCAGCCTTAATTGCCGCCATTAATTTTCCGCCCAAAACGTCGCCTGAAGGCTCACCGGCGATAATGAAAATTTTTACCATTTCTTGCTTTACAAAGTTGTTGATGGCGATTAAAATTCCACCGCCTTTTTTAAAAGGTACTCATTTAATCAATCATAATTCAAATTTACAATTCATATGACAAGAAAAATCGCTGTTGTTGGCGCAACTGGTAATGTTGGTCGTGAAATTTTATCAATTTTAGCGGAAAGAAAATTCCCTGCTGATGAAGTTGTGGCTCTGGCTTCAAGAAATTCAATTGGCAAAGAAGTTAGCTATGGCGACAAAAAAATTCTAAAAATTCAAGCTTTAGAAGATTATGATTTTACTGGAACTTCAATCGCTTTATTTTCTCCAGGTGGCTCAGTTTCTGCTGTTCATGCGCCAAGAGCTGCTAAACAAGGCTGTATTGTCATCGACAATACTTCGCACTTTAGAATGGATAAAAACGTTCCTTTGATCGTTCCTGAAGTTAATCCTGAAGATATTGCTGGCTACAAAAAAGCTGGAATTATTGCTAATCCAAATTGTTCAACTATTCAAATGGTGGTCGCTTTAAAACCACTTCACGATTTAGCCGTAATTAAAAGAGTTATAGTTTCAACTTATCAATCAGTTAGTGGTGGTGGAAAAGAAGCAATGGATGAATTATTCACCTCAACTAAAAAAGTTTACCAAGGCGAAATTACTGAACCTAAAAAATTCTCCAAAAGAATCGCTTTCAATGTTATTCCTCACATTGATGTCTTTATGGAAGATGGCACAACTAAAGAAGAGTGGAAAATGAAAGTTGAAACCAAAAAAATTATGGGCGACAACATTGAAGTTTCTGCAACTTGTGTTCGTGTTCCAGTTTTTGTTTCTCACTCAGAAGCAGTTAATATTGAATTTGAAAAACCAATTACCGTTAAGCAAGCAACCGAGGCTTTAAGAAATTTTGATGGCATTGAAGTTGTGGATGAAATTGCAACAAATGGCTATACAACTCCTTTTGATGCGACTACAAAAGATCCGGTTTTTGTTTCAAGAATCAGAAAAGACGACACCATTAAAAATGGCTTAAATATTTGGGTTGTTGCCGATAATTTAAGAAAAGGTGCGGCTTTAAATGCAGTTCAAATTGCTGAAATTTTAGTTCGTGACCATGGTTTGTAGATAATAAATAATATTTTCCGCTTTAAATTGTTTTAGGAAAAATGAAGCGGGAGATATTTTAGGATTTGATTCTATTTCACCTAATCTCATTTCTTTTACTAAAAATTAGTAAGAATATTCAGTAAAAAGTTTAAAAAAATTCCTAGTAAAAATAATCAGCAAAATAATTTACTCTTATAGGAAAACTTTCAATAAATAATAAATCACATGGATATTACTCCTCAAGTTTCAAAAGATCTCTATTCTCTGGAAGGTTATGGATCGGAAGGTTTTAAAATTAATGATCGATTTTATAAAAGCTCAATAATTTTGACTCCTAGTCAAATTATTGAAGTTAAAATCGACTCACTGGAAGATTTTTTTGAACAGAATTTGTCAGAAATTTTAGAAAAAGAGCCTGAAATTTTATTAATTGGCACCGGCAAGAATCACCGAGTAATTTCTGCCTCTTTAAAAAACAAAATCAAATCTTTTTATCCAAAAATATCAATTGATGAAATGTCCACTGGATCCGCTTGCAGAACCTACAATATTCTAATGTCAGAAGATCGACATGTGGCAGCATTTTTGATTGCTGATTAATTTTTTTAAGATGGCAAAGATTCCGAGGAAAATTTTGTAGAAATTTCCATCTTTAATGAGAAATTGTTATCCCAAAAATATTTGATTTTTGGACGCGCAGCGCAGGCGCAATGGGAAATAATATTATTTTCTATTCAAAGCCATATTTAGCTTTTTCTTTTGCCCATAAAATAGCTTTATTTCCAGATTCTAAAAAATTCTTTGATTTTTTGTGCAAGCCAATCTTTTTAGCAAAAGGAATTAAGTGATTATTTTAAATTTCATTTTCTTTTTTGGCTGCATCTATTGCCTTATTTCCGAGAATCAGAAATTTCTTCATATCAAACTCTTGCTCTACTTGTTTATTTTTCTTCATTTTGATATTTCTTAATTTGATTGAAAACTTCTGAATTTTTAATTTCTCTTTATTTTTCAAAGCAATTTCTTTCAATTCATCTTCATTGCTATAAATATGAAGCTCGTCAACTAGATTAGAATAGTCATTCATTGAGTTTTTTAAACCTTTTTCGTATCTTTTTTCTATGGTTTTGACAGGAATATTATGACCACCTTTAGCGACTCTTTGCGACACTCTTTTGGTGGCATAATTTTTATTTGGCAAATAGATAAAGAATAAAAAGTTTTGTAGCCAAGTTTTTTTACTTCTTTAAGTTTTTTTAAATAATTCTACTTGAAAGAGTGGTTTCGACGCAAAAACTTTGCTCAGATTTGGTGTAATCTTCCATTTGTTTTAGCATTATTTTTCCAGCCAAAATATCAAACTTGTTCGATTGCAGAGGAGGTAGACCTTTAGCAATCTCATCGGCGTTAATAAAGTTTTGACAATGAAAAATGTCTTTTAAAACAACTTTTGAAAGAGTTGTTTTCCCTGCTCCATTAGGACCTGTTAAAATATAAAAATTTTTTTACTAAGTACCATTAAATCAAATCAATAAAGTTTTTAATCAGCTGATGACCATGCTGAGAAGCAATGGATTCGGGGTGGAATTGAACTCCATGGATGTTGAATTTTTTGTGACGAACTCCCATGATGATGCCATCTTTGGTGCCGTCTTTAGAGTGAGCGGTGATTTCTAAATCGTTTGGGAAAGATTCAGTTTCAATGGTTAAAGAATGGTAGCGAGTAGCTTTGAATGGTGATGGAATATCTTTAAAAACACCTTCTCCAGAATGGAAAATATCACTAACTTTGCCGTGCATTGGGTAGGTTTTAACCACTTTTCCACCAAAAGCTTGGCCAATTGCTTGATGTCCTAGGCACACTCCTAAAATTGGATATTGCTCTTTGAGTTGATTAATTACATCTAAGCAAATTCCTGCCTCATTTGGCGAACAAGGACCTGGGGAAAGGATGATTGCCTCAGGATTAAGTTCTTTGATTTGATTGATTGAAATTTGATCGTTGCGCTTAACCAAAACTTCTTGGTTTTTTCCGTTTTGACAGGCCTCGAGAACATAATGATAGAGGTTGTAGGTGAAACTGTCGTAATTATCGATAAGGAGAATCATATTCTATTTTTGGTTTGAGTAATTGAGAATGAATCAACAAAATCATAAACACCTGTTTTGTCGACTTCTAATGTACAGCTTTTTATTCTTTGATCTTCCATTATTAATTCTAGAAGTTCTCCAACTATTTTTTCAATCAAATGACAATAGTTGTTTTTGGTGTAGTCGCGAATTTGATTGGTAATTTTATCGTAGTCTAGAGTGTCTTCTATTTTGTCAGTAAAGATTGATTTTTCAAAATCTCCGTCAATTTGAACATTAAAAATTAGGGTTCTTGGGTGGGTTTTTTCCCATTCGTAAATTCCTAAAAAAGTTTCAATGCGTAGGTTCTTTATTTTAATGATCATTGGCTAATTTCACCTCTAGATGTTGAAGAAGTCATTTTTCGATTGTAGTTTGAAGATGGAGGTAACGATTTTATTGGTCCAGATTGACTTGTTGCCGGATTTGTTCTTCCGCTCTTGAACAAATTTCCATTATAAACACAAACAATATCACCACCATTTCGCAAGGTAAATTGAGAACCGACTCTTTCAACAATTATGTAGTCACCGGCCATTCTGAAATTTACCAAAGATTCAAAACCATCTGAATCAACCGCAAAAATAGCTGGCAATTCGGCATTTTTACTAGCAAATTGAAGATAGGTGAATTCCCCATTATCAAACACCTTCATAGGCGCAATGGTTGGCTCTCCGGTATATTGGTAATTAAAATTGTAGATACTTAAATCCCTCATATCTGGCTGATCAGAAACAGGAGTTTTTGGAAATTGCAAAATATTTCTGTCGGTGTCGTCGGGGTAAACGAATTTAACCGCAAAAATCAGATTTTCGTCGTCTGGTCCGGTTGGGGTTCTGGCGAGTAATTCAAAATTGTAGATTCTTCCGCGATCGGTTTTAACGGTCATGTTGGTATTGGCGTTATCTCCGACTGGTTTTAAATAGAGACGATTTTTACTATCTGAGATTTTCCAGAGCCAAGCATCGGAATTACCGATAGCCACTTCAATAACTTTCTCCACTCCAGATGAAGTATTAGAAGCAATTTCGCCATCTGGTTGCTGCCTTTGTGAGCCTTGAAATTCGATAAATCCGTGATAATTGTAGTTTCCTGTGTAGCGGTAAACATCGAAAGGATTGTAAATAAACATGCGGAACTTCTTTTCTTTTCCTAAATATCTAGGTAATTGCGAAGCTTCAGCGCTGCTAAAATGACTAAAGCTGATTAAAAATAGTAGGAAAATTATGGCTATTTTTTTCATTTTACTTTGTAAATTTTATAGGAAGTAATAGTGAAATTTAATTTTGGGTCAACAACTTCGCTAGAAGGCTTTACGCCTGAAAACTTAAAGTTCATTTTGGCCACATATTTCTCGGTAGAAACAATCTTAGAATTTATTTTGGTAGTCACGCTGTAACGAATATTGGCATTATCTGGAACGCCTGTTTCTATAAAATATTTTGCCTTGTCAATCAAACTATTTTGTTCCTTTTTAGGGAATTCTACCAATTCAACATTAACAATTTCTTGGAAATCTCTTCCAAAAAATGCGATTGGACTGCCAGCATTATCTTTACTTAAAAACTCCTGAAAATTTTTATATTCCTGCAAAGATGAATTATTTTTTACGTAATTCATTTGATTGTTAAGGTCTTCAATATTTGATTCCCTAAAGTCAAAACCTTGTCTTTTTTCTATGTATTTAGTGAGTAAATATTTTAAAACCGCCTCATCAATATTTTTAAGAGTAAGAGAATCTCTAAGAGGTTTAATGACCGGAAAATAGAGCGACTGATCTTTGGGGCGAATAATAATTGAGACTTCTTGCACAATTGGCAAAGAACTAACAATTGTCATCACCAAAACATAGGTCATGATTCCGGTAAAAAGTGTCAAAAAGAACAATATGGTTCTTTCGCAAATTGGCTGCACATATCGAGACAAATACCATTTTCTAGCATCCCTAAAATAGCTGCCATCAGCTACCGAATCTATGATAAATTGATTATATTGTTTTTGTTCTAAATCAGTTAATTTGTCCATTCAAATTTTTGATTATTTGAGTCATTTTTTGCACAGAAAGATCAATTTTACCGGTGTCAACACTTCTAAAAACTAAAGCGGTTCCACCTTCAAAAGGATAGCTTCCCATGGAAACACCTGCAAATTCTTTTTGTAAAAGATCTAAATCTTTTGCCACAAGGCTTTCAGTCAAATTGACTCTAATTTCTTTTGAAACAATTTTGTCTCCTCCTACCAAATTTTTTGAAGCAGCAAAAAACATTGCTTGCATAATTTTAGGAACGCCGGCCATAACAACAACATTTTCGATAATGAACCCCGGAGCAGAGCTGACAGGATTATCTAGTAAACTTGCCTTGCTGGGAACAAAAGCCATTTTTAGGCGCGCTTCATTAACATTTTCTGCTCCGTAATAATCGATCAAAATTTGTTCCGCTTCTGCATTTTTAATTAGATCGTCGCCAAAAGCTTTTGCAATTGATGCAGAAGTAATATCGTCGTGAGTTGGTCCAATTCCACCTGAGGTGAAAATGTAATTGAATTTTTTGCGCAGCGCATTAACTGCCAAAACAATCTCATCCTCGTCGTCGGCAACTACCCTCACCTCTTTGAGATTAATACCCATCGCAGATAATTCTTTAGCAAGAAAATTTAGGTTTTTGTCTGCGGTTCTGCCTGATAAAACTTCGTCTCCAATAATAATAAAAGCGGCGGTAACTAACATAAATTATTTTACTTTAATTCTTAGTAATCCCCTCAAGAAGGGGCGCTGCTAGTGCGGCGTTCTTTAAAATGTTTGGTGCATCTGAGAGGATTCAAACCTCCAACCTTCGCCTTCGGAGGGCGATGCTCTATTCAGTTGAGCTACAAATGCAAAATAATAAAAATAGAGGATTTAAACCTCCATTCCTTCGCCTTCGAAAGAGCGATGCTCTATTAACCCCCCTACAAATGCAAAATAATTACAAACTAACGACTCCTAATATTCGTCGCTAACTTGTTCAACAGATTCAACTTCAGGAATGTAGTGTTTGAGCATAGTTTCAATTCCATTTTTCAAAGTTATGGTTGAACTCGGGCATCCTGAGCAAGAGCCTTTTAACTCTAATGTTACGATTCCATTTTCAAAGCCACGAAACACGATGTCGCCGCCGTCCATTGCCACGGCAGGGCGAACTTTCATTTCGATTAATTCTTTAATTTGAGAGACAACTTCACTGTCTTCAACTTCTTCATTCTCAGAAACTTTCACAATTTCTAAAGCTGGCTTTCCTGACAAGCAAAAATCCATTATTGTTGACAAAATTTCAGTTTTAATGTCTTGCCATTCTTGATTCTCAGATTTTGTAATGGTTACAAAATCTTTTCCTAAAAAAACTGACTCAACGCTTTCAATAGAAAAAAGCTGTTCAGCCAATATTGACTTACCTTTAGCAAGTTCTTTAGTTTTGAATTCAGTCGGATTTGCACCAGCAATTTCGATGTCTTCAGGAATGAATTTTAATGTAGCTGGATTTGGAGTATTTTCGGTTTGAATAAACATTGATTTTATATTTGATTTAATGGAGCGTAAGACAATAAAACATATCAAAAATTTATCAATTAATAACCTTGATTTGTTAGTTAATTATACCAAGTTCCATCTTTAATAGGATGTTTAGGAAAAATATTTTTGAGGATAAAATCGGATAAAAAAACCTCCCGTAACTTGATTTACAAAAGGTTTTTCTCTCTGATTTTAGACCAAAAATATGAGGCATAAATGTGCTATTAAAGATGGGATTTGGTATTATTTATGAAAACAATAAAAATCATTAATTTTATCCTGATTTAGAAATCTTGAATTTAATCTAAAAAAAGGCGCCAACGGTGGCACTTTTTTTCATTCAATAAACATTGCCAATGAAATTAGCAAAAAATATTTTTTTCAAAGTTCCAAAACAAAACTTCTAGCTAGTTTTTTAAAACGGCCAAAAATATGGAATTATTGTTGTGGCAACAACCAACATAATAATATTCATTGGAACTCCAATTTTTAGGAAATCGTTGAATTTGTAACCTCCAGCCGCGTAAACAAAAGTATTGGTTTGATAACCAATTGGCGTTGCAAAACTAGCTGAAGCTCCGAACATAATAGCCACAATAAAAGGTCTTGGGTCATATCCAAGAGTTGTGGCCAGAGATATTGCAATTGGAGTTAAAATAATGGCAACCGCATTGTTGGTCATCATTTCTGTTAAAACTGAAGTTAGCAAATACAAAGCTCCTAAAATAAATACTGGACCTAAATTTTCCACCAAACCAACCACCTGACCAGCAAGCAAAGATGCTGCTCCGGTGTTTTGCATGGCAGCTCCAACTCCAAGCATTCCAAAAATTAGCAACAAAATACGCCAATCAATAGTTTTGTAGGCTTGTTCGGCACTAACACAACCAGATAGAATAACTATCACCGTTCCAATCATTGCTAAACCAGCAATTGGCATCACGTTAAGAGCGCTAAGTGAAACAATTCCCAAAATTGTTGTAATAGAAATTGCTGCTTTAATTTTATTAAGCTTAACGCGACGCATGGTTGAAGTGTCTAAAATTTGTTCACGTTCAAAAAGACGATCCAAATCTAATTTTGCACCTTCTAAAATTAGAGAATCTCCTTCCCTTAGAATAATTTCCGCCAAATCTCCGGTAATATTTTCATCTTTATGATGCAATCCAATCACGAAACAACCATATCCTCTACGTAAACCTAAGTCTTTAATCTTGCGACCAATAAAATTTGATGTTGGTAGTAAAATAGCCTCTACTACAATAACTTCTTTAGTGGCGATTGAATCTCCAAGGTGGGATTTTTTAGGATCAAATTGAATTCCAATATATTTTTGTAATTCCACGATTTCATCTTTATCAAGCTTAAAAGCGACTCGATCACCAGATTCTAGCGGGATATCTCGAAATGTTGAAACTGCAGATTCTTTTATAGATTCTTCTTTTGAGGAGAATATTTTTTGAAAAAATCCGGCAATAGCAGGAATTCCAAACATTCTAGTACTAGAGTTTCTGCGTACCAAATCGACTATTTCATAATTTTCACTAGTGGTGAATTTAATTTCATTGAGCGATTTACCAATTAAAGAGGAATCGACAGGAATGACAATTTCAGTTAAAAAACGCTTAATTGGTTTGTCGTCTAAAAATTCATCTTTTGGTGCTTGTCTTTCTGGCAATAAAAATCTTCCAAATATGGCCATGAAGGCCATTCCTGCAGCTGCCATGATTAATCCTGGGGCGGTAATTTCAAACATTCCAAAGGCTGGTTGGCCATTTTCCTGAGCAACACTATTAACCAAAATATTAGTTGAAGTTCCAATTAATGTACATGAACCACCCATTATTGCTGCGTAGGAAAGTGGGATTAAATATTTTGACGGGTAGCTCTTCATCTTTCTGGCAAAATTGATGATGACAGGCGTTAAGACAATGACCACAGGAGTGTTATTCATAAAGGCCGAAATCAGCAATACAAAAGACATCATTAACACAATTCCGAGATATTTATTTTTAGCGGAAACCAGCAATAAAAATCTACCAAGCTTGTCTAGAACACCAGTTTGATCAAGCGCAGCACTAACCACAAACATGCAAGCAATAGTAATTGGTGCACTATTGCTAAACACGGACAGCATATCGTCTGTGTTAATAGCACCAACAATTAAAAGCAGCACCATTCCAACTAAGGCAACAATGTGTGGTTCAGCTATTTCTTTAATAAAGGCAATAAAAACACCAAGTAAAACGGCGAAGGTAATTCCAATTAAAATCGTATCGGACATAGAATTTATTTTCGTTAAGGGTTTTTTGTTAAGGGCTAAAAATACTGTAAATAGCTAGATTTTTAAGGAAAAATTTTTAGAAAAAATTTTGTAGATGCCTTTAATAAGATTGAAAAATATGCGCTTAGTGTGCTTTTAAAGGGACCTTTGTCAAGAATATTTTAACAACCACCAAAGCTCTAAAACTTCAATCAAAGCATGATTCTAAAAAATTACACTTTGCAGAATATTTTGATTTACTTTAAATTCCCACCTTCTCAATTCACCTCATTTTTAAAAAATTAGCTATTTTATGATCATTACCCTTGCAAACATCGACCCCAACATCATTTCAATAGGACCAATCGCCATTCGCTGGTATTCTCTAGCCTACATTGCTGGCATTCTATTTGCTTGGTTTTTAATCAAATCTGTTAATAAGAAAAAACCAATTATGAGCAAGGAAGCTTGGGACGATTGGCTTTTCTGGGCGGTTCTAGGCATCATTCTAGGCGGTAGGTTAGGATATGTTCTATTTTACAATTTTGGCTTCTATTTTCAGCATCCTTGGCAAATTTTGGCAGTTTGGCAAGGCGGAATGTCATTCCATGGTGGCCTAATTGGCGCCATTGCAGCAATGTTTTTGTTTGCTAAAAAATACAAAATTAACTTCCTAGAGCTAACAGATATTTTGGCAATTGCCGCTCCCATTGGTTTATTTTTTGGCAGAGTCGCTAATTTTGTTAATATGGAACTTTATGGAAGAGTAACTAATGCTAATTTTGGAGTAATTTTTCCAAATGCCGGAAACCTACCCCGCCACCCAAGCCAGCTTTATGAAGCAGCTTTAGAAGGTTTACTATTATTCTTAATTCTATTTTGTTTAAGCAAATTCACCAAAATCAAAGAAATAAAAGGATTTTTATCAGGTTTATTTTTAATTGGCTATGGCTCCGCTAGAATTTTTGCCGAACAATTTCGTCAGCCCGACGAGCAAATTGGATTCCTATTTTCCCATCTTTCAATGGGTCAAATATTGTCTGTACCACTAATTATTTTTGGATTAGTAGTTGCATTTGTGGCGCTCAAAAAAAATGTTGGTAAGGTTAATTCGTAGTTAGAGACCCACTAATGCCACTAAAATTCTGACGCTGACAATACTTATTTAGTTGCTCTTGGTGCTGGTCTGGGTTGCAAACCACTGCTGTCCCATTAAAATTAAGCTCTGGATCAACTTGTTTAATCGCCCTTAATTAACCGATTTCATATTTCTTTCATCGGCCTCGCCTTCATTTCTAGGCGGCTTGTCATCATCATTTCTATTTTTAATTCTGTAAAAAAACTTCACACTTCTTTTCTCAAAAGCTTCTCCCGACAATGCCCAAATCCAAGAAAATATCACCAGAATTTTATTGTTTTCCCAGTAATAAGTGGTTGCTAAAATTGCAATCAACAAACGCGGCATAAATAACCAGCCAATCCACCAAAATAAACCGCCAAAAGCAACACTCGATAATAGCAGAGTTAAACGCGGAAATATAAACAGAAATATGATAAAAAATATTCCGTGATCATTCCAAAAATAATTCATAATTTGTTTTATTTTGTTTTTAATTTTACTGAGCTAATAATCAAAATTATCGCAAGGAAGTAAAGCCCTTAAAAAGGAATTATCGGTAGTTAGATCATAAAAAATATTGCTAAGAATACTACAAATCAAAGGAACAATATTTAAATAATGACGTTATTAACAACCTACAAAACATAAATAATTTTTAGAAAATACCAGAATAAAAACAGGAAGGAGTTACTCAAGAAGTGGAAAATGGAAATAGAAGTGACGAGAAAACAATTAATAATTTAAACTCGCTCTTGCTCACAAATTAATAATTTTGTGAGCAAGAGCGACATTTCCTAACTTAAATTAAGTGTCGTAAGAGAATTTTTTTAATCAAAAACCCTAATTAGAACCCAATAGAAACACCAACTCTAGCAGCTAGTGGTTTTCCAGGTCTCATGCCAGATGGTCTTAAAGAAACTAAATATTCATTATTGAAGATATTATCTACCGCTACAAAAATACTGCGATTTTTTTCGAATTCATAAAATCCAGAAAAATCAGCAACAAAATGAGAAGGTATTTTCTCTGATTTAGGAATAGATCCACTACCAGCTGTTGCTCTCATTGCACTAACAAATTTTCCGGAAAGATATAAGGAAACTTTATCAACTTCTAATCCAGCACTTAAACCAAATTGATGAGGAGCAATATATGGCAGTTTATCACCTTTTTTAACATCTCCCCATTCCTCAATACCTTCTTCTGTAAAGCTAGTATCAAACTCAGCATGGTTGTAAGTATAAGAAAGGCTTAAAGGAAATTTAACCGCCCTACTCAAAATATCAGCTTTCAAATCAACTCCACCAACAACTTCCAAACCATAGGCCGTAACCGCTCCACCATTGAATTGATCTCCATCGCCAGATCCTCCGCCAGAAGCAGTGTCTGAACCAAGTAAATTGCTGTAATCGTTGTAGAAAGCAACAGTTTCAAAGAATTTGGTCTTATCTTTAAATCTAAAACCAACTTCATAGTTTATTGATTCTTCAGCAGCAGAACTACTGTTTGAAGGAGAAGGAGGAGCAAATCCTTTATGAACTCCACTAAAAACTGCTGTTTTTTCAGTTAGCAGATAGCTAGCAGAGATTCCAGGAATAAATACATCCGTGTTATTTGTTCTAACAGCTTTACCGGCATCTTCTCTTTTTGAGGTAATATGCTCAAAACGAGCTCCCGGAACGATAGTTAATTTATCGATAATAATTTCATCTTCTAAGAAGAATGATAGCGCACTTGCTTTTGCAACTCTATCACCGACTCCTCCAGGAGCTCCTAAAGTTTTTAAGCTAATTTTACCAGCAGCGTCAATATCGTA
>JBLHNE010000027.1:0-12153 GCA_047619265.1 Rickettsiales bacterium
ATTAAAATTATTAATGCCTTTTCAAGTTAATGAAGAATTAATGAATTTGGCAAATCCTCATGCCATCTTTACTCATTGCCTGCCAGCATATCGTGGTTACGAAGTTTCTGCGCAAGTGATTGATGGAGAAAAATCCGTAGTCTTCGACGAAGCCGAAAACCGCCTGCATATTCAAAAGGCAATTTTGCTTTGGCTTCTTGAGGGGAATTAGGATTTGAAAATTTAGTTAATTAATTAGACATAAAAAAACCGCCATCTTTTTCAAGATGGCGGTTTTTTTAGAGCTTACTTTTGATAAAAGACTATTTATCAGTATATCTAACTACATCACCTTCGATTTTGGTTTTGTATCCATTTAATACATAAGCCCAGAACCAGCTTTCAGTAATGTTAATATTAACCATGTCATCACCACCAGCTTGCCTAACTGCTGCATCATATGCTCTTGAAAGTTTAGTATTTTGACCGATTGGAATGACGCTAAATAACATAATTCCAGTGGTTTGAGCTTCACCTTTACCAATTACTTCATAAGGTCTTTTTGCTTCCACCCCAATTCTTTTAGGAGCTGAAGAGCAGCTAGATATTAAAGATGTTAACGCTAGTGCTAAAATGATCGTTTTTATTTTCATGTAATTGAATAAATTTAAGTTTTTAAAAAAAATAAAGGTTAAAAAAAGTGAGGCAAATAATAATTTTGTATATTAAAAATTCAATTAAGAATTTTAATTCGTCCATTTTTTAAAAATAAGCGATGTATTAATTCCGCCAAAAGCAAAATTATTACTCATTACATATTCATTTTTCATTTCTCTTCCATTCCCAGTAATGTAGTCAAGAGCTGCGCATTTTGGGTCGATATTGTCTAAATTAATGGTTGGGGCGTACCAATTATTATTCATCATTGAAATTGACATCATGGCCTCAATTGCGCCGCAAGCGCCAAGAGTATGTCCGATGTAGCTTTTTTGAGAACTGATTGGCGTTTTTGACCCAAAAACATTATAAGTGGCATGGCTTTCGGCAATGTCGCCGTGATCGGTTGAGGTGCCGTGAGCATTGATGTAGCCAATTTTATCGGATGTTAAATTAGCATCTTCCAAAGCTAGGCGCAGAACTTTTTCCATATTTTGCGCACTTGGTTGAGTAACGTGAGCGCCATCGGTATTGGTTCCAAATCCGGCAATTTCGGCATAAATTTTGGCACCTCGAGATTGCGCATGGTCTAAATCTTCCAATATTAAAGTTCCAGATCCTTCGCCAATTACTAAGCCATTGCGATCGCGGTCGAAAGGTCTTGGAACTAAATGAGGTCTGTCATTCCAAGTGCTGGTGGCATAGAGGGTATCAAAAACTGCTGCTTGAGTTGGACTTAATTCTTCTGCTCCTCCGGCAATCATTATGGTTTGTTTACCGCTTTTAATGGCCTCAAAGGCATATCCAATTGCCATGCTTCCTGAAGTGCACGCGGTTCCAGTTTGAATTAATCTACCTGTTAAGCCAAAAAATAAACCAATATTCACCGCGCAAGTGTGAGTCATCATTTTGATGTAGGTTGTAGCGCTAATTCCTTGAACCACATTTTTTTTCATCATGGAGTAGAAATCTAATATGGCATCAATTGATCCAGAAGACGAGCCGTAAGAAACTCCCGTTTGACCATTTTCTAAAATAGGATCTCCTAGTAAATTGGCATCGCGAATGGCATTTTCAGATGCAACAGTTGCCAGTAAAGCAACTTTCCCCATGGAGCGGGTTTGTTTTCTGGTGTAATGCTCGGGTACTGAAAAATTAGGAATTGGAGCGGCTAGCTTGGTATTCAAACCATCAAATTTTTCCCAGTCAGCCATGTAGGCAATGCCACTTTTTTTGTTTTTAAGGTTATTTTCAACCGCTTGAAAGTCGCTACCAGTAGCATTTCCAATTGGCGTAATCATCGACATTCCTGTTACTACAACTCTTCGCATTATTCTATTCCTCCGTTGATTGAAATTACTTGCTTGGTAATGTAGGCGGCATCGTCAGATAGAAGATAGGCGGCTAGGCTGGCGACTTCCTCGGGTTTTCCAAAGCGTCGCAAGGGAATCATTTTGGTGATTTCCTCTGCTGGTAATTCGCTAGTCATGTCGGTTTCAATAATTCCTGGGGCAATGCAATTAACGGTGATTTTTCGTTTAGCAAGTTCGAGTGCTAAAGCTTTGGTGGCGCCAATAATTCCAGCCTTGGCGGCGCTGTAATTTACTTGGCCACGATTTCCAGTAATTCCAGATATTGAAGAAAGAGTGATGATTCTGGCGGGTTTTCGAGCTTGAACCATCGGCATTACTACCTGTTGAAGAACATTATAAAAGCCATTTAAATTGGTGGAAATAACTTTATTCCAATCTGTTTCTGAGATCATGGGAAATGGATTGTCGGCGGCAATTCCAGCATTACAAACAACTCCAAAATAAGATCCATTTTTTTCAATATCGGCTTCAATTTTGGTTTTACATTCCTCAAAATTACTAATATCGAATTGTAAAATACGACCTTTTCCACCTTGATCAATAATGGTTTGCAAAACCTCCTTGGCGGCCAATTCTTGTTTGTAATAATGAACTACAATTTCGTAATTTTCTTTTTGGAACTTTTCCTTCGCTAAATAAAGCGCAATTGCTTTGCCAATTCCTCGGCTAGAGCCAGTAATTAAAATAGATTTAGTCATATTATTATTTTATTGTTAAGCGTGATTTTTTTATGAAATCTTAAAAGTTGCGACAGAGCTTGTAAAACGTACTCGGTCTAATAACTATCCCCTTGAGGGGTGGTTATTAGACCGAGTATATTTTTTAGGTTCTATTAAAAAGTGTCATATAGTTAGATGGTTTTTAAAAAATCTTTTGCAGATTCTGGCTGAAAAACATTAAGTTGAGCCTGAGCTAGAATTTTATCACCATCTTTAATTACGCATTCAAAAGCACCCAATTCAGAATCGAAAAATAATTGTTCAATTTCAATTTTTAAACATTGCCCATTTTTAAAATTTGGGGCAAAGCATTCGTAGTTGCGGGCGCCAATTACAAAACCTAAATCGATTTTAGTTCTTTTATACTCCTTCGCATAAATTCCCGACAAACAGCCAATTGTTTGCGCCATAAATTCAATTCCTACCCAAATTGGCACCGCATTTAATTCTTGATCAAAAAAAATATTTTTAGCATTAATATCAACTTCGGAGGTTAATTTCTTATTTTCCAAATCGTAATCTACCACTCGGTCGATTAGAATCATGGGGTTTTTATGGGGTAGAATTTTTTCTAAATCTTTGCCCTGAAATTTTATTTTATGCATCTAAATTTTTCCTATTATTACTGAAGCATTGCTGCCGCCAAAGGCAAATGAATTGCTCAAACACACAGACAATTTGCGGATAGATAATTTTTCTGTGTCTAACTTACAATTGTTTTTTACCAAATTTAATGGTGCTAAATCAGGATCAATTGCTTCATCCCAAATATGGGGAGGAAGTTGGTTATTTTTATTTAAATCTGAAAGCAAAAGCCAGCATAATCCAATTTCAATAATGCCCGCTGAACCTAAATTATGCCCTGTCAGTGGTTTTGTTGAGCTGCATAATGTTTGTGGAAATAGTGAATTTACTGCCAAACTTTCCATTGAATCGTTAAATTTAGTGCCGGTTCCGTGCAAATTAACATAGTCAATATCTTGCGGTTTCAAACCAGACTTCTCTAGCGCTTGCTTCATGGCTGAAGCCGCACCTTTTCCGGTTGGATCTGGCGCAGTTGTGTGATGGGCATCGGAGCTTTCTCCGACTCCAAGTAAGGAAATTTTACTAGGCTCTCTGGTCATTAAAAATAATGCCGAACCTTCTCCTAGCATAATTCCATCGCGGTTTTTGCTAAAAGGATTGCAGCCATTTTTAGATTCTGCCCCCATTGAATAAAATCCTCTAGCCACTAATTGGCATAGAATGTCGGAACCGCCCACCAAAACTGCATCGCATAAACCAAGGTTAAGAAGATTTTGAGCCGAAAGAAGTGCTTTGGCGCTTGAAGAGCAGGCGGTTGATATGGAATAAAAAATATTTTCTAATCCTAAATATTTAGCCATAAATTTAGCAGGATGACCCATTTCTAAAAAGCTGTAATCAAAATTAGGATGAGTATTTTCTTGTTTTAAATGATTTTCTAAAGATTTTTTCTCATCATCAATTCCTGAAGTTGAAGAGCCGATAATGACAGCAACACGGTTTTTGCCATATTTTTTTATTGCTTGCTGAGTTTCATCTTCAATTTGAAAATATGAAGCTAGCAGAATTTGATTACATCTAGTTTTGTATTCTTCAAATGGCGCTGGAATTTCTGGTAAATTGGCCTCAACCGTGCCAAATTTTAATGTTTCCCCGAGAACCAAATCGTCTCGATCTTTAATGCTTTTAGCTTTTCCCAAAATAAGATTATCAAAAATCTCTGATTTGGAATTGCCCAGAGAATTAACCATTCCTAGCGCTGATAAAAAAATCTGTTTTCTCATTGGGCTAGGTTTTCTATGGAATATTGATATTCTCTTTCCAAATTATGGAAGTCAATTTTGCTATTCCAAACATTCGAAGAGCTGTATTTAATCTCAATAAATGGTTTATTATTTTTGTAAAAAACTCGTTTATTTGCGGTTTCGTTAATAGTGACATTTCCGGTGAGATTTCGGCGAATTTCTTGAATAGGAAAATAAACTAGCTGCATATCCGCTAGCACATATTCCACTTTAATTTTCTTGTTTGCTGGAATCATTTTGGAAAGATTAAAATCAATTTTGCGATTATCATATTGGATGGTAAATAGGCGAGAGCCAATTGCCGAAAGCCCGACCATAGTCATTTTTGTTGGCGAAATTTGAGTAATAAGATTTATGCTGTATTTTCTCCCGCTGTAGGAACCTTGAAAATTCTGACTAAGAATGGTGCTTTTATTTAAAATATGTAAGTCAATCAGCTCGAAATTAACTCCTGTAGCAATAGAAATTGGTTGTAATTTTTTGGTATGAGAAACGCATCCAGACAAGAGCGCGGAAAGTATAATGCAGATTAAAAGAATATTCAGATTAGGCATAATTATGTGGGTCTTGTTCGGATTTATCTGGATTTAGGAAAGAAAATTTAACAATACATCACCAAAAAGCAATGACGGAAATCGGTTTTAACATCAAATCTTGGTCAGCTTTTGCGCCAGAACTAAATAGTGAGCAAGATTGGCAAGATTGGGCGAATAATGAGAAATCAATTTCTAGCGATTTTTCATTAACTCCGAGAGTTGATTTTCTGCCGCCGCTTCATCGTCGCAGACTTAGCCAGTTAACTAAAATGTCTCTAAGAGCTGCCTATGATTGCGCCTACAATTATCAAAATTATGAGAGTGTTTTTGCATCAAGATATGGCGAACTTGCTCAAACTGTTAAATTATTGCAATCCATTCTCAGCAAAGAAGAATTATCTCCAGCCGGATTTAGTCTTTCAGTGCATAACACTTCTGCGGGACTATATTCTCTTACTCAAAAAAATAATGCACCATACACGGCAATTGCCGCTAGTGAGCTAACATTTGAAGCGGCATTAATTGAATCTGTGGGAAGATTGCAAAATGTACAATATGTTTTACTGGTTGTTGGAGAGGAAGATGTTCCTGAATTATCTGGCGAAACACCACCATTTGCAGTGGCATTTTTGCTTGAAAAAGGCCAAGATTTTATAATAAAACCTTCAAATCAGGAAAACATTCAAAGTGAGAATCTTTCCTTAGATTTTCTTAAATGGTTTTTAAGAAATGAAAGAACTTTTCAAACCAATCTTTATCAAATAAATTGCCATGCCAAAGAAAAATGATTAAGAAAAAGATTAGTTACTCGTGGCGAGTTTTGAGGGCTGGATTTTGCTTCGCAATTTTTGGAATAGGCGCTCTGATTCTATTTTTTATCATCTTTCCATTCATTAATTTATTTACCAAAAAGAAAAGTCGCAATATTCGTAGGTCTGTTCATTTAAGTTGGCGTTTCTTTGTTTTTACTATGTCTTTTTTAAGGCTAATTTCGGTTGAAGTGAAAAATTTGGAAGCGTTAAAAAATGCCAAAGGAAAACTCATTATTGCTAATCACCCGTCTTTAATTGATGTGGTAATTTTAATAGCTCTTATTCCAGAAGCCGATTGTGTGGTTAAGGGCGCGCTGGCAAATAATTTTTTTATGAGAGGAATTATTAAACATGCCTACATAATTAATTCAATTAATGTCGATGAATTATTTGTGTCTTGCAGAAATTCTTTGCAGGCGGAAAATAATTTAATCATCTTCCCTGAAGGCACCAGAAGCTCTCCTGGAAAAAAGATTCCAATATCAAGAGGCGCGGCTCATATCGCAATTTTCAGCAAAAGCGATATATTGCCAATTCATATTAAATGCACTCCACCCGGATTAATTAAAGGGCAGAAATGGTACGAAGTTGCAGATGAAAAATTAAATTTTACTTTGGAAATTAAGCCAGAAATTAAAATTGAGAAATATTTAGATGAAGATCTTGATAAATCAATTAGATCTAGAGAATTAACCAAAGAAATTATAAAAACGGATATTTTTGTTTAAAAGTAAGTTATTTTGTATAATGTGTCCGCGACTAAATTTAACCCACAAATTAAACCCATGCACCACAAGAAAATATTATTAGTCTCATATTCCCAAACTGGCCAATTAACAAAATTGGTTAATAATTTTATATTCCCCCTTCAAAAAGAAAGTTTTATTGAGGTTTTTCATAAAACAATTAAGCCCGTTAAAGCTTACCCATATCCTTGGGATTTAATGTCTTTTATGGATGCTTTTCCAGAATCAATCAATCTAAGTGGCTGTGAAATAGAAGAATTTACGGGTGATGAAAATGATTACGATTTGATAATTCTTGCTTATCAGGTTTGGTTTTTATCGCCCTCCATTCCTACCGCCGCTTTTCTGAAATCTGACTACGCGACAGAGAAATTCAAGAATAAGCCCGTTATCACTTTAATAGGATGCAGGAATATGTGGGTTATGGCGCAAGAGAAAGTGAAGAATCTTCTTGAAAATCTGGGCGCTAATTTAATTGATAATGTGGTTTTAATCGATCAAGGAAATTCGCTAGGAACTTTTATTACCACACCAAGATGGCTGCTTACAGGTAAGAAAGATTCAATATTAGGATTAAGTCCAGCTGGAATTTCAGAAAATGAAATCAAAAAATCAGATAGATTCGGTCGGGCATTAATCAGCGCTTTAAAAAATGATGAGGAAAAGAAAAATCAGCCTTTATTAAAAGGATTGGTGGCGGTTAGCGTTAATGTTAAATTGATTAAAAGTGAGAAAATCGCCACCAAAAGCTTTACGATTTGGGGGAAATTAATCAGAAAACTCGGAAAACCTGAATCGTCTAAAAGAAAACCGGCGTTGATGCTATATTTAGTGTTTTTGTTATTAATGATTTTAACAATTGTTCCTATTAATATGGTGGTGCAATCGATATTGAAAATCTTCAATAAAAAGTCCATCGAAGAGCAAAAAACAAAATACGAACTACCTTCTGGAAGTTCAAAGCAAAGAATGAAGGAGTTTTCAGAAAATGTTTAATGTCTACATCAACAACATCCAAAAATTTATGCCTGGAAAGGCGGTGTCAAATCAAGATATTGAAGAATATTTAGGTTTGATTGGTGGCAAAAAATCAAAATCTAAAAATATTGTTTTAAGAAGTAATGGCATAAAAAGCAGATTCTATGTTTTAGAAAAAGGCACCGGAAAACCACTTTTTACTAACGCACAAATTGCTGCTGCCGCGATTAGAAAACTAGAAGATGATAGCTTTTCTTTAAGCGATATTGAATGTTTAGCCTGCGGAACAACTAGCCCAGATCAATTAATGCCGGGGCACGCCTCAATGGTTCAAGGAGAGCTTGGAATAGATGAAATTGAAACAATTTCAGCATCTGGAATTTGCTTGAGTGGAGTTAATGCTTTGAAATATGCTTATTACGGAATTAAATCTGGAGAAATTAAAGTGGCAGTTTCAACAGGTTCTGAAACTTCTTCGGTAATATTGAGTGCTAAAAACTTTGAGGAAGAATCAAATTTAAAATTGCAAGAACTTAAGAAAGACCAAAGAATTGCTTTTGAAAAAGATTTTCTAAGGTGGATGTTATCTGATGGGGCTGGCGCCATGAAATTGGAGAATCGACCTAATCAAGATAAAATATCTCTTAAAATAGAATTTATAGATGTTTTCTCATATGCAGGATCAATGCCTGTGTGCATGCATAGCGGGCTTTTAATTGATGAAAATGTTGATCCAAGAACTTGGCGATCATTCTCGCAAAAAGAGATTATGGAGAAATCTCTCCTAAGCGTTTCCCAAGATGTAAAATTGCTTAATGAGAATATTATTGAATATACGGTCACCAAACCATTGAAAGAAATTATTAAGAAAAGAGATTTAAAGGAGAAAGATTATCAATATTTTTTGCCTCACTATTCTTCAGAATTTTTTAGAGATAAAGTTTATCAAGGTTTAAAAAAAGCTAATTTTGAAATTCCTTATGAGAAATGGTTTACAAATTTAACAAAAATGGGAAACACTGGAAGTGCCTCAATTTATATTATGCTTGAGGAATTATTTAACGGAGATGCTTTAAAAAAAGGCGATAAAATTCTTTGCTACATTCCAGAAAGCGGCCGATTTTCATCGGCCTTTATGTCGCTAGAAGTGGTATGAAAATAAATATCCCTCAAGAAAAAAATGATGCGATTGGCTGCCAAAGGAAAATGATGTATGCTCCAAATGCACTTGGAAAATTTGAAAGATTTAAATATGGCAGTTCAGCGGAGGAATTTGCCACTAAAATAGCAGTTAAGGAATTTGAAGAATTACAGAAAGAATCTTTGCTCCGAATCAAAAATAACATTTCTTCTCCTATCGAATATTTTATGTACAAAAATCGTATGGATTTGCCAACTTTATCTGCGGCGGTGGGGTTTTTTGGATTTAAGGTTAAGCGCCACTTAAAATATAAAAACTTTCAAAAACTAAATGATAAAATTCTGGCCAAATATGCGGATGCTCTTAATGTTTCATTAAAAGATTTAAAGGAATTTTCCTATGAGTAAAAATTTCACCCACACTCAGTTTGCTCATTGTGAGAGCGGAGTTGTTTCAAAACTTATTTCAGATTTCGGATTTAAAATTTCCGAACCAATGATCTTTGGAATTACCAGCACGTTGACTTTTGCTTATCTGCCGATCATAAAAATTAACAATCTACCACTAATTGCCTATCGCTCCTTACCTAAAAATATCATCAATAAAATTCAGAAAACTCTTGGTATTACAATCTACAAAAAACAATATCAAGATCTACTCCAAGCTAATTTGGATCTTACCAGATTGGTGGAAATTGAGCAAAAATTAGTTGGCCTACAAACCTCAGTATTTTATTTGCCATACATGCCAGCCGATATGAGATTTCATTTTAACGCTCACAATCTTTTGGTTTATTCGAAGAAAGATCAAAATTATAAAATCTCCGATCCGGTTTTTGAAGAAGTGGTGGAATGCCCAGAAAAAGATTTAACCAAAGCCAGATTTGCCAAAGGCGCTTTTGCACCTAAAGGGTTTTTATATTATCCTATTAGCATTCCTAAGAACATCGATCTTGCCCCAATAATCAGCAAATCCATCATCAAAACCGCCAAATCCATGACCACAAAGTTTCCTTTTGCAGGAGTGAAAGGCATGAGAACATTGGCTAAGAAAATTACTAAATTACAGAATAAAGATGAGCGATATGTTAAAAATTATTTAACCCACATTGTGCGAATGCAAGAAGAAATTGGAACTGGCGGAGGCGGTTTTCGTTTTCTTTATGCCGCATTTTTGCAAGAAGCAGCGGGATATGATTTAGATAAAAGTAAGCTCGAAGAAGCTAGCGAATTAATGACCAAATCAGGAGATGTTTTGCGAGAATTCGCTTTGAAATGTGTGGAATCATCAAAGAAATTTGAAAAATTTGATGCTAAATTAGTTGCATCTATTTTGGTTAAAGCTTCGGAAGTGGAAGAGGAGGCTTATAAAATTTTAAAAACCATTTAATTTCGATAAAAATCTAGCCACCTAAAAACCCCATCCAAATGCCCAACATATCAGAAAATCAAGAACTCATCACCTATCAATCAATCGACGGTAAAATTTCATTTAATGTTAATGTATTTGAAGAGAGTGTTTGGCTAACTCAAAAACAAATGGCTGAGCTGTTTGGCAGGGAAAGATCGGTTATTACAAAACATATCAATAATATTTTTAAAGAAGAGGAATTGATTAGAAAAAGGAATGTGCATTTTTTGCACATTCCTTTTTCAGATAAGCCTGTGGAGATCTTCAATCTCAATGTAATAATTTCAGTCGGCTACCGAATTAAATCTCAACGAGGAACGCAATTTAGAATTTGGGCAACGGGAGTTCTTAAGCAATATTTGCTGGGAGGATATGCAATTAATGGAAATCGAATCAAATCCCTCGAGGCTAGAATTGATAATTTATCAACTGAGCTTAGGCAGGAGTTTAAATCTGAAATTAGGCAAATTAATAAATCTCTTTTAGAAATCGCTAACCGACCAATTACTATTAATAACCAAATCAGTTTGGCTGGTCACAAATTAGAGGAGAAAACCGCAGAATTATTGGGTGAGATTATTGAAAAAATAAAAGATGAGAAACTTAAAAATAAGCTAGAAGAGATTAAAGAAGATATTAGATCTACCACAAAAGACCAGAAATCCAGAAATAATATTATTCAGTTCTTCACTAAACTAGGAGATAAAAACTCCAATCTTCACAAAACTATTCAAGGCGCAGGAATGTCTAAAAAAATTATCACCGAACTTGTGAAGTTAGGGGAAAAATTGAAGGATTTTATTTTTTAGATTTAATCTTTTCTAAAATAAAAAGATAAGCTCTTTTTTTAGAATCTAGGCTGATGTGGATTAATTCTTTTTTATATTTAAGTAAATCTACCAAATATCCAGCAGCGCTGGTTCCATAGAACTGATCTTGTTGTTTGATGATTAAATTTTGATCTATCTTTAAATCGTTTTTATATTGCTTGGCATATTGATTGAGGCTGATTTTATCGTAAGTTATTGATTCAAGATGCGAATTTAAATTTTCGATATTTTGATATATTTCTAGAGCTTTTATTTTGGCAAGGGCACCTTCTTTTTTTGATGATAAGAACATCCAAGCAGTTCCATCTTTAGTTTTATGATTTTCTAGATTATTAATTAATTCGTAATCATTGATAATATTTTCTAAAGATTCATCGACTCCACCAATTAGAGCTTCCTTGGTCTCAAAGCGCATTAAATCAAAATAAGCCAACTCAAAAGCCTTTTCGAACGAAAGATCTTCAGATGTAACATTTAAACTTTTCCCAATTGTGCCCAGCGCTTCTGATATAAAAAATCCGACATTATTGGTGTTAATATTGAGAAAATCGAAGGGCATTACAAAATCATCCTTGGTGTTAACTTGGGTGATGACATTTAGCATATTTTGAGTGCAGCTATATTGGCTGGCTAGGTAGATTGATAAGTTTTTGTCATATGAAATATTTTCCAAACATTTTAGCGCCCCATAAACAGCGATGACATTTAGTTTTGAGCTTTGTCGCAAATTTATTTTTGAAATTTCCTTCAGCTGTTTCTTGTAGATGCTTGAATTTTGAATCTCGCTGATTTGTTTGAAAACGCTATGAATATACATTTCTACGAGGATTTATTGCTGAGAATTATCGAATGATTACTGCCGCCAAATCCGATCGAATTAAATAATATTGTTGCGCTATCTGCATTCTTATTTTTGGTTAAAACATCGAAAGCAACATCGTTGTAACTTTGATTAAAGCCAAAAGTTTTAGGAACAAATCCATTTTTAATGCACTGGCATAAAAGCACGATCTCATTGATGCCTGAGGCACCAAGTGTGTGTCCGATAAATGGTTTTAGTGCTACAACATCAATTTTATGCTCGTAATGTTTGAATAATTTATCAATAGCTACAGCTTCAGAAAGGCTGGAAGACGGGCTTCC
>JBLHNE010000028.1:0-11674 GCA_047619265.1 Rickettsiales bacterium
AAGAAATTACCAACCTTGTTACAACGAATTCAACTACTGATCCAGCTAAAGCTGAAGAAATTAACGACATAGTATTAGATAATATTCCAGAATCAGACATTCTCAAAAACCCCACATTACCAGAAATTCCAGAATTACCAGAATTACCAAAAGGTATTAGCTTTACGGAAAACGTATTGCCGAACTTTTTCCCAGCAGGACAGGAAAATCAAGGCAACCAAACTGGTCAGAACAACCCAGACACTAGTCAAAATTTAGAGCCCGCAGCACCGCCCCCAGAAATTCCAAAAGACCCCAGAAGATCACCAATCGTCGTTGTCAGCTCCGGATCTGCTGGATCTAATTCCATAGACAGAGATTTATTTTCTGGAGGAATAATTCCTTTAAATCAAAATGCAATCGATAACTTAGAATCAAGCTCAGAAACTCAAAGAACCATAACTCCTACTCTTATCAAAGATCGCTCCACATCAATTATTCAAGGTAAAATGATGACCGCAATTTTAGAAACCGCTATTAATACCGAAATTCCAGGGTCAGTTAGGGGGATTATTAGTCGCGATGTTTATGCGGAAGCAGGCAATAACGTCTTAATACCCAAAGGTTCTAGGCTTTACGGAAGTTATTCAACTGCAATAATTCGTGGACAAGGTAGAGTGGAAATTAACTGGTCAAGATTAATTCGCCCTGATGGCGTTGATTTAGCAGTTGGTTTTGTGGCAGCTGATCAATTTGGCAGATCTGGAATCGAAGGAACCATCGATAATAAATATGGTGTGTCTTTAGCCAACTCGCTCTTAACGAGTGTTCTGGCAATTTCTGGAGCAATTGCCGCAGAAAAAATCAGCGGAACTGGCAGCAATACAACGACAAATAATCCAAGCACTGGAACAACCACTCTAACCAGCTCACCTTCTGCGGCGGTTATTACCGACGTTAGCACCAATTTGGTTAATGTTGCAGGACAAGTAATTAGCAATTCCATAAATACAACTCCTGTTATTAGAGTTCCTCAAGGAACCAGAATCACCATCATTGTTAATGCTGATATGTCGATACCAAAACTTAAAAATTAAAAATATCGTGACCAGTAAAAACATCAATCTTCACCTTATTTCTGATTCCACCGGAGAAACATTAAGCTCAATTTCAAGAGCAGCTTTGTCGCAATTTGAGAATATTGATTCCACAGATTTTATCTGGCCATTAACCAGAACCAAAAGCCAAATTGAAAAAGTCAAAGAATCAATTACCAAAAATCCTGGAATTGTGCTCTACACTTTAATGGAAGATGATTTGATCGAAAATTTAAAAAATCATTGCTATCAATTAAACATTCCCTGCGTTCCTGCTCTTTCTAGAGTTATTAATGAATTTTCAAATTATTTAGGCCTAGACATTAATCAGTCAGTCGGCAAGCAGCATCGCCTAGATAGAGATTATTTCTCGCGAGTGGAGGCAATTAATTACACAATCAATCACGACGATGGGCAATCATCTTGGGATTTACACGATGCCGATATAATTATTCTTGGAGTTTCAAGAACTTCTAAATCACCAACAGCAGTTTATTTATCTTGCCGTGGCTACAAAACAGCAAATATTTCTTTCGCAGATATTGGAACCGTTCCAGAAAATCTTGATAGCTTGAAAAAACCTTTAATTGTTGGATTAACCATTAACCCAGAGAAATTAATTCAAATTCGCGAAAATCGCCTCGCCTTAATTGGTGGCGGAATTGATAGCGACTACATAAATATTGAAGCAGTTAAAAAAGAAATTACCGAGTCAAGAAAGCTATTTGTCAAATTAAGCTGTCCAGTAATTGACGTAACCAAAAGATCTGTCGAAGAAACTGCAGCAAAAATTATTCAACTTCACCAAATAAAACGCGAAACCCAATCAAAAACTGATTAGCTATCTTTTCTAAATTCCACCCCCACTACATTTTTTTATTACAAAAATGTAGTGGGGTGGAATTGAATTAAAATCTAATATTTAAATTTAAAATAAACTTAAAATTATGAATTACGGAAATGTTTTAGTGGTGGATGACGAAGGAGTTCAAGCAGCTCTAATGTCAAAATTTGTTCGAGATTTAGATTACAAAACCCTCATCATGCACGATGGAGAGGAGGTGGTTGAATTTTTTTCTAATAAGAACTCAATTGACGATATTCGCCCTAGCGAAATTTCATTAATGGTTCTTGATTTATCGATGCCAAAAATGGATGGTCTGACTGTTTTAAGGCAAATTGCTAGCATTAAAGGTGATTTGCAAGTAGTGGTTTTAACTTCTAGCAGCGATGTTCAAACCGCAATTGCCGCCGCAAATCTAGGAGCTCTAGACTATATAGTTAAAGGTGAGAAAGATTTATTTCCAAGAGTGGCCTCAGCTATTACTAGCGCTATTGAAAAAAGAGTTTTAAAACAGCAAGTTTACAATTTAGAACGTAAAAGCACTCATCAAGTTTCTTTCTCCGACATTGTTGGATCTAGCCCTGAGTTAATTGAAGGAATTAATCTTGCCAAAAAAGCCAGTAATTCCAATGTTCCAGTTCTAATTGATGGCGAAGTTGGAATAGGTAAAGAGCTTCTAGCAAGAGCAATTCATGGTTCTGGTCCCAAAGTTGGAAAACCTTTTATTGTAGTTGATTGCCCATCACTCAATGCCGAAAATACCGACCTTACCCTATTTGGCTGTGAAAAATCGG
Organism: Rickettsiales bacterium; assembly: GCA_047619265.1. Lineage (GTDB taxonomy): Bacteria > Pseudomonadota > Alphaproteobacteria > Rickettsiales > UBA1997 > JAJTCH01. Next base: position 2,715 of record JBLHNE010000028.1, read on the forward strand.
AAGATCTAGGTATTCATGAAAGATTAATTGGTAAAGTTAGGGAAGCTGAAGGTGGAACCTTATTTTTAAGAAATGTTCACACCTTACAATCTGAAACTCAATTAAAAATTTTACGTCTTTTACAAGATGGAATAATTCGCCCTGTTGGCGGAAAACTAGTAACTGATGCCGGAGTCAGAGTGGTTTCTTCAACTAACGTCGATTTAGAAGCAGAGGTGAGACACGAGCGATTTAGAGAAGATTTGTATTATTGTTTAAGCATTTTCCAAATTTCCATACCCCCACTAAGAGAGCGGGGATTTGAAGATATCGACATGCTATCAAGAGGTTTTTATCGAGATTTTGCCATCAATGAAGGTAAAAATATTAAAGGTATTGAAGAAGATGCCATGAGTCTTTTATGCTCATTTGATTGGGAAGACAATATTAGACAACTCAAAAACTATGTCTTTAAAGCCGTTGTTTTGTGTGATGGAGAAATGCTCAAATCTGTTCATTTTCCACAAATCACTAATTTTGATAAAATCAACAGAATTCGCAGAAGACCAGTCAGACTAACTCAAAGCAATAATTCGATTGACCTTTTTAGTGTTAATGGAAATTGTAAGAATTTAGAAGAAATTGAAGTGGAAATTTTTACTAAAATTCTGGAATGTTTTGATGGAAATTTGTCAGAAGTTTCCAAGCAGTTAAAAGTTGGTAGATCTACCGTCTATCGCAAATTGAAGCCGGAATAAAATATTTAAAAAAATCAAATGAAGAGAATCAGAAAAGCAGTTTTTCCAGTTGGCGGCCTTGGCACTAGATTTTTGCCTGCCACCAAATCTATTCCTAAAGAAATGTTGCCGGTCGCAAATAAGCCGCTTATTCAATATGCCTTTGAAGAAGCAAGAGATGCTGGAATTGAAGAATTTATTTTTGTGACAGGAAGAAACAAAAATGCCATCAATAATCATTTCGATCACGCCTACGAACTTCAATCAACTCTGGACGAAAAAGGTAAAGCCAAAGAATTGAAAGAAGTAAAAAGTTGGTTACCGCATGCCGGGCAAGTTGCTTTCGTTCGCCAGCAAGAACCTTTAGGTCTGGGTCATGCAATTTGGTGTGCCAGAAATTTTGTTGGCGATGAACCATTCGTGGTGATTTTGGCCGATGAAATGGTTTTAAATGAAAACAATCTGATCAAATCAATGATCGATTTACAACATTCCAAAGAAGCAGATTCTAGCATTGTTGCCGTTGCAACAGTTGCTGCAGATCAAGTTAATAAATATGGCATTATTTCAGCAGATTATGGCAGCAAAAAAATTATTGATATGGTTGAAAAGCCAGCAATTGGTCAAGCTCCATCTAACTTAGCAATTAATGGCAGATACATTTTGCAACCTAAAATTTTCGAATATTTAGCCAAAGCCGGAAAAGGAACTGGCGGCGAAATTCAATTAACTGATGCCATGAAATTAATGGCTAAAGATTATCCCTTCTACTACCAGAACTACGACGGAATCCGCTTTGATTGCGGAAATGTTTTAGGGTTTTTGGAAGCAAATATTGCTTTTGCTTTAAAAAATCCTGCCATAAAAAACGACTTCTTAACAATTCTCAAAAAATATGTCTAATAATAAAAATACAACTGCGATAGTTTTCCCTGGACAAGGCTCACAAATTGTTGGCATGGGTAAAGACCTTTTTGATAATTTTTCTGTCGCTAAAAATGTTTTTTTAGAAGTTGACGAAATTTTAAAATTAAAACTTTCAAACATAATTTTTGAAGGACCAGTTGAAGAATTAACCAAAACCCAGAATACTCAACCGGCTTTAATGGCAGTTTCAATTGCCCTTACGCAAGTTCTGGAACAAGAATCTGGTAAAAAAATATCCGATTTATGCAGTTTTGTTGCTGGACATTCTCTCGGGGAATATTCTGCTCTTTGCGCTTCAAAGGCAATTTCCCTAGAACAAACTGCTAAACTTCTACAAGTTAGAGGAAATGCCATGGCTAATTGTGGCTCGAAAACACAAGGCTCAATGGCGGCAATTTTGGGTGTTGAAGTTGATATTGCCAAAGCAATTGCCTTTGAGGCTGCGGGAGATGATATTTGCCAAATTGCCAACGACAATTCAGTTGGTCAAATAGTGATTAGCGGTTCTAAATCAGCAATCTTGCGCGCAATAGATATTGCCAAATCAAAAGGAGCTAAAAGAGCAATAGAACTTCCTGTTAGTGGCGCTTTTCACTCAGCTTTAATGAAGGATGCTGAAATTGAAATGAGAGAAATGCTAGCATCAGCGGAAATAAAATCTCCACTAATTCCACTAATTGCCAATGTTACCGCCGCTGAAGTTTCTGATTCAAGCGAAATTAAAGAGCTTTTAGCCAAACAAATTACTGGCTCGGTCAGATGGCGCGAAACCATGCTTCATTTGGAAAGCAAGGGAATAAAAGAAGTGATTGAAATTGGATCTGGTAAAGTTTTAGCAGGATTAGTCGGTAGAACTTGCAAAGAAATGAGCGGAAAGTCCATTCAAAATCTAGAAGGAATAAAAGAATTTTTACTTAATAGCTAATTTCCACGCCAGAGGTCCAACCAGAGGCGCAACTTTAATTAAAAGTAAAATATGCTTTTGATGTGTGCAATTTATTCGAGGCCAGGAAGTAATTTTTCGATGACACAGCGTTTGCCATATTGATGATAAGAATAGAACTAATTACAACTATTAATTTGCCATACGTTCTTTTCTCCGCTAGATTTAGTATTGTTTCCCATAAATTATAAATGAAACTTATGGGCAAGTTCTGCTTTAAATTTCATTTGTGAGCTGCATTTTCTTAGATCTCTTGCAGCCGATAATCAATCATTAAGCCTCAATTCGTAAGCCAAAACATAGTTAATGCTGACATCTTCACTTCTTTTCCACTGATCTTTTAGTAAATTGTAAGAAAAGCCGCTTAAATCTTTTATTTTTAAATCATTATTTTCGGCAATCTGGTTAATTTCAGATGGCTTGAGGAATTTCTTCCAATCGTGAGTTCCGCGTGGCAGCCAGCGCAGAATATATTCGGCGCCGATAATGGCATTTATATAAGATTTTGCGGTGCGGTTAAGAGTGGCTACAAATAAAATTCCATTTGGTTTTAAGCAGCTTTTAATGGCGATAAGAAATTTTTCTACATCTTCGACATGCTCAATAATTTCCATCGCTAAAACCACATCAAATTTCTCATCGGTTCGGGAAAGTTCTTCAACATCTTGGCTGCGATAATCAATTTTTAAATCAGATTTCTCGGCGTGAATTTTGGCAATTTCAATATTTGCTTTTCCAGCATCAATGCCAACAATGTCGGCACCAAGACGCTTTAATGGCTCACAAAGAAGCCCGCCACCGCAGCCAACATCAAGAATTTTTAGATTCTTTAGAGGATATTGTTCGGTGGAAGAATTTTCACTTGCAGCATTTGAGAAATGATCAATTATTTTTTCTCTTAAATAAGAAATGCGGCAAGGGTTAAACTTATGAAGTGGTTTGAACTTTCCAGTTTCCGACCACCATTCATCTGCCATTGAGGTGAATTTCTCAATTTCTTTTTGGTTAATTGTACTCATAGCTTTCTTTTTGGTTAATTTTGTTCATAGCTTTCTTTTTTATTAATCCAATCTGGTTCAACTTTCACGAATAAAAATAGATGAACTTTAGTGCCTAGAAGTTCACCAATATCTTGGCGAGATTCCTCACCAATTTGTCTAATCATTGAACCGCCTTTACCTAGAACAATCATTTTTTGACTTTCTTTCAAGACAAAAATGGTTTGTTTAATTTTTACTTGCCCGTTATTTAAATCTTCCCAAGAATCGGTTTTAACATATAAAGAATATGGTAAATCTTGGTTCAAATGCATGAATAATTTTTCGCGAGTAATTTCGGAAGAAACCCATTTCATAGGAGCATCGGTAATTTCGTCGTCGTTAAATTGCCAAGGTCCTTCCGACGCATTTGAAATTAAATGATTTTTTAAATCTTCTACGCCATCGCCAGTTAAAGCGGAAATTAGGAATATATGCTCAAAACCACGACCCGAAAGTTCGGCAATAATTTCTAGGGTTTTTTCTTTTTTGAGAGAATCAATCTTGTTAATTACAATAGTTGGGCTGATTTTGTGAAATTCTAGATCTGTTAAAATTTGCTTATTATTCTCACTCATTCCTTGAGCAGCGTCGATTAGCAAGCAAACCGAATCGGCCTCTTTAATTGCCTGCCAAGCACCACGAACAATTGCACGTTCTAGTGGGCGTGTAGTTTTGGGAATGAAAACCCCTGGAGTATCAAGAAAAACAATTTGCGTTTCACCTTCAACCATTACGGCTTTTATAGTGTTTCTGGTGGTTTGAACTTTTGATGAAACAATAGAAATTTTCTGCCCAACTAATAAATTTGTTAGGGTTGATTTTCCAGCGTTTGGAGCGCCGATTAGAGCGATGTTAGAAAATTTGGTCATTTATTATTTAGTTACGTTTGTTGATTGAATTATGATATTGAGATACTAAAATTAAGGTAAGTCCGATAATGTTGAGAAGATTGGCGATATTTTTCAGAGCATCGTTCTTAGAAGCTAGACGATCTATTTGATTTACGATACCAATTCTATCAATAAAGATTTGATCTATTCTATTTTGCAAATCTCTTTGCAGAACAGTTTCTATGTTAATTAAATCTTCTATCGATTCAATTTTTTGATTAATATTAAAAGTATCTTTGATCAAATTGTTGTTAATGATATTAGGATGTTTTTGTGAAGAAATTAGAACACTTTGAAGTGCAAGCCAGCGAAATTGGCGATCATTCCACGAAGAGTCAATACTCACGTCTATTTGCCTGACTTCCCCACTAAGAACAGAAATTGCAACATCATTTTTACTGATAAAGAAATTAAAAATGATTGCCGAAGCAACAGTAAAAATTACTCCGAATATTAAAAATATTTTTCTCATATTCTAAATTGAGTCTTGTAACTCACTAGCAATCAGGAAAGCCAGTTCCAAACTTTGAGAAGAGTTAAGGCGCGGGTCGCAATGAGTATGATAGCGATTTTGAAGGTCGATTTCAGATATATTTTGATTTCCACCTAAACATTCAGTCACGTCTTGACCGGTCATTTCAAAATGAATTCCGCCAGCGTAGGTTCCAATTGATTTGTGAATCTGCAGGAAAGATTTAATTTCTGATAAAATATCGTCAAATTTTCTAGTTTTAAAACCAGTAGAAGATTTGACAGTGTTGCCATGCATTGGATCGCAAGACCAAATTACATTTCTGCCTTCAGCTTTCACGACTTCTACTAATTTTGGCAGCAAATCTTCAACTTTTCCGGCGCCCATTCTGGCGATTAAAGTGATTTTTCCGGCTTCATTCTTTGGGTTTAAAATATCGATCAATGTTATTAAATCGCTTGGCGTCATTGAAGGCCCAACTTTAAAAGCAACAGGGTTTTCAATTCCGCGCATAAATTCGACATGGGCTGAATCGAGATTTCTGGTTCTGTCTCCGATCCAAAGCAAATGGGCTGAAAGATCGTAGTTTTTGTTTGAATTTGGGCAGTTGCGAGTAAATTGTTGTTCGTAATTTAAAAGCAAAGCTTCATGAGAAGTGAAGAATTTGGCGCTGTTTAATTGCAAAAATTCAGAAGAATTAAGTCCGCAAGATTCAATGAAAGCAACTGATTCTTTGATTTTATGAATAATCTTCTCAATATTTTCTTTTTGATCTAAACCTGAAGCAAATTCTTCATTCCAGCTGCTGATATTTTTTAGTGACGAGAAACCTCCCTGTGCAAGAGAGCGAACATAATTTAAAGTCGCAGCAGAGTGAAAATATGCCTTAACTAATCTTTGCGGATCGCATTTGCGAGATTCTGCGTTAAAGTCAATGCCATTAATAATGTCGCCGCGATAGCTTGGGTGTGAAACGCCATTGATGGTTTCAGAATCTTCTGATCTTGGTTTAGCATATTGACCGCCAATTCTGCCAATTTTTACCACCGGTTTTTTCATGCCATACATTAAAGCAATGGTCATTTGCAAAATGGTTTTAAAATAGCTTTTAACGTTGTCTCTGCTGAATTCTCTAAAGCTTTCTGCGCAATCTCCACCCTGAAGCAAGAAGGCTTCTCCCTTTGAAACCTTGGCTAAATCTTTTTTAAGATTGTCGATTTCGTCAAAAGAAACTAGACCAGGAAATTGCCTAAGCTGATTTTCTGCTTGCCTTAATTCTTCTTGATTTTGGTAGATTGGCTGCTGTTTAATAGGGAAATTTTTCCAAGAATCAACTTTCCAAGTTTTTTGCATAAATTTAAAAAATACTTTGTAAAAAATGAGGCCAGCATTATGTTTTAGGCTCATTTCAATGTCAAATCTAATAACTATTCAATAAATGATCCAAAAAATTGCATTTCAAGGTGTTTCAGGAGCTAATTCAGACATTGCCTGCCAACAATTTTATCCTGATTATCAGGCAATTCCGCAAAGTTCATTTTTTGATGTCTTTAAGGCAGTTGAAAAAGGCGATGTTGATTACGGAATGATTCCTTTAGAAAATTCTTATGCTGGACGAGTTTCCGAAATTCATAATCTTCTGCAAGATGGCAAAACCTCAATTTCTGCCGAACATTTTGTTAAAATTGAACATTATCTGGCCGCCAAAAAAGGCGTTAAAATAGAAGATGTTAATGAAATTTATTCTCATCCGCAGGCGCTAATGCAATGTCGTAAGAATTTAGGTGAAATTGGAGCTAAGCAAATTGAATGCACCAACACGGCGGAAGCGGCTCGTTTTATTTCAAGTCAAAATTCTCCAAATAAAGCGGCTCTTTGCTCAAAAATGGCGGCAGAAATTAATGGTTTAGAAATTATCAAAAGCAATTTGCAAGATGCCGGCGATGAAAATTTTACAGTATTTATTGTTATTTCCAAAGAACCTTTCGATCCAGATCCTGATCAAGGCAAAGTAATTACTACTATGCTTTTCACCGTTCGCAACATTCCAGCTGCGGTCTACAAAGCTCTGGGTGGCTTTGCAACTAATGGAGTAAATTTAATTAAATGGGAAAGCTACATTCCAAGCGGAAAATCTTCACAAGCCAAGTTTTTCATTTCCATTGAAGGTCATCCATCGCAAAGAAATGTTGCTTTGGCTTTGGAAGAGGTTGGGTTTTTCTCAAAAACAATTAAATTACTAGGCGTTTATTACGCTGATAAATCTCGATATGAATAAAAATTATTCACTTAAAACTGCAAAAAATTAATTAAAAATTAAAGCATTAAAAGGTTTATTAGTTGTGAGCAGGGCTACGTTTGGCGTTGGTAGCAGAAGCATAATCCTCGAAAGCATTGAGTGTTGTTGTTGCTAAAAGATTAATGACATCTAGGCAATTTGAACAGAGCAAGGAAGAAGAACCTCGCCAATAAAATAAAATTTTAAAATAATGAGAATAATAACAGGAAAACATCGCGGTAGAAAACTATTAGAATCAAGAGAGTTTAAGGATCTTCGCCCTACTTCAGACAAAAATCGGGAGAATTTATTCAACGTTCTATTTTCTTCCAAAATAATTAAGGAAGCTTTTTTCGATAAAGGTTTAGAAATTTCCGATTGCAATTTCCTAGATGTTTTTTCTGGAAGTGGCGCAGTTTCTTTCGAAGCATTATCTCGTGGAGTAAAATTTGCGGGATTGATTGAAAAAAACCGCGATCATTTAGATTTATCCAAAGCCAACGCCGAGATTTTAAAGGAAAATAATCTAGAATTCTTTTGCGCCGATGTTTGTAAAACAATTTTCAAAAGCTACAAACAATATGATCTAGTTTTTATTGACCCGCCCTACAATAAAGATCTTGCCGCCACCGCTCTTTTAAATCTCGATAAAACCCAGTGGATTGCAGATCATGCCCTGATTATCGTTGAACATTTTTTCGCTGAAAAATTAACCGCAATTGAGACAGAATTCGAACTTATAGAAAAAAGACAATATAAAGACACCATTTTTAGTTTTTATAAAAAATCAATCTCCAAAACATAGAGTCGCAGCAAGTTGATTATCTTTACCTAACTTAAAATAAACCTTGCTTTTAGAGGCTAAGTTTTGATAATGACCGCTCTTAAATTTACATTTCTTTTGTCGCGGGGTGGAGCAGCCCGGTAGCTCGTCAGGCTCATAACCTGAAGGCCACAGGTTCAAATCCTGTCCCCGCAACCAAATCATCTTTCAAAATAATCTTAAAACTTTCTCATCCTCATTTTACAAGGGTTTGTGGTTTTTAAAATTCCAATAATTTCTAAGAAAATCTGCACAATCTAGAATTTTTAATGTACACAAAAATGTATTAATTGAGATGTTTGGCTTGTCAATTTTTAATAAGATTAATAATCAATTTAACCATCAATTCTTTGTCGCTCGGATTGCTCATGGCAACAAGCAAAGCCAAAGCCACAAGGGCATTATCATTTATTTTCAGCTCACCTGATTTTTTAAAATGATGTTTGTTTTTCTCCAAAAACCAGATAAACATAAAAGCGCCAATTCTTTTATTTCCATCGACAAACGGGTGATTTTTAATCACAAAATAAAGCAAATTCGCCGCTTGCTCTTCAATGGATTTTCAAGAAACGTTTCATCGCTTTTCTCGATCTACGATCTTCGAAGACGATCCACGCCCGACAAAAATCACAGATTTTTCTCATAAAACCTAAAAACGCTGTTCGCGTTTTTTAAACGGTTTTATCCTCCAAAACTTTGCAAAATATTCCCCAAAATTCCTTTAAAGCTTTCATCTTTCGGGTTTCCAAATAGCTGCGTTGCTTCTTTTTTGGCAATTAATTGTTTCTTAAGTTCCGCAATTGCCGCGAAAGCTTCATCATGTTTTATTTCATAAACAATATTTTCATTGAGCTTTTCGGTCTTTAAATTA